>CANBTZ010000009.1 GCA_947372495.1 Comamonadaceae bacterium
GTGACCGCAGATTCGCTGGCTGCCAACAACATCGTGCTGGGCACCTACCGCCACATCACTGCACCTGAGTGCCGCCAGTTCTTGCTGCGTCAGGCGTTTGAAGAAGCGATCCACACCCACGCTTACCAATACATCGTGGAATCATTGGGTCTGGACGAAAGCGAAATTTTCAACGCGTACAACGAAGTTCAGTCCATCCGCGACAAAGACGAGTTCCTGATCCCGTTCATCAGTGCGATCATGGACCCCAACTTCCACACCGGCACGCAGGAAGCAGACCAGACGCTGCTCAAGTCCCTGATCGTGTTCGCTTGCTTGATGGAAGGCCTGTTCTTCTACGTGGGCTTCACGCAGATCCTGGCTTTGGGCCGTCAGAACAAGATGACCGGCGCTGCCGAGCAGTACCAGTACATCCTGCGCGACGAGTCGATGCACTGCAACTTTGGCATTGACCTGATCAACACCGTCAAGTTGGAAAATCCCCAACTGTGGACTGCCGAGTTCAAGGCCGAAATCAAGGCCCTGTTCATCCAGGCGGTCGAGCTCGAGTACCGCTATGCCGAAGACACCATGCCGCGTGGCGTGTTGGGCATGAATGCCTCGATGTTCAAAGGCTATCTGCGCTACATTGCCAACCGCCGAGCTACCCAGATTGGACTGGAAGAGCTCTTCCCGAACGAGGAAAACCCGTTCCCATGGATGAGCGAGATGATCGACCTGAAGAAAGAACGCAACTTCTTCGAAACCCGGGTCATCGAGTACCAGTCCGGCGGTGCACTTTCCTGGGATTGACCCCCTGAATACGTCCCACATGAAGACCCTTTACAAGCCACACTCCATGCCTGCACCCGCGGCCATGGGTTGTGGCTTTCCCGCGTTCATGGTGTTGAGGCCGGCCTCAGCACCATGGATCGCTTTGTGCTCTCCAACAGGCACAGAGTGTTTCCCTTCCGTTGATTTTTCAACTTGATCAAGGAGAAAACCATGGCAACTGCAAAAAAAGCAGCAGCGAAAAAAGCTGCCCCAAAGAAAGCTGTAGCAAAGAAAGCTGCACCGGCCAAAAAAGCCGTCGCCGCCAAAAAGCCAGCAGCTAAAAAAGCCGTAGCGAAAAAAGCTGCACCGGCCAAAAAAGCCGTCGCCGCTAAAAAGCCAGCAGCTAAAAAAGCTGCAGCGAAGAAGCCCGCTGCTGCGAAAAAGCCTGCTGCCAAAAAAGCTGTAGCCAAGAAAGCTGCTGCGAAAAAGCCTGCCGCTAAAAAGCCTGCTGCCAAAAAAGCAGCCAAAAAACCCGCTGCAAAAAAGGCCGCCAAAGCACCCGCTGCCCCTGCTGCGCAAACCACTCTGAATCCTCAAGCTGCGTGGCCGTTTCCTTCGGCCGCCAAGCCCTGATCCAGCGTTTAGGCGTTAGCCCAAAAGCCCCGACACCTGCAAAGGCGTCGGGGCTTTTTTTCGAGATGTTGAATTCAGCGGGAAACGAGACGCAGCTCGGCGCGGCTGGCATCCACATCGGGCGCCAGATCAACCCGCAGCGTGCCCTGCCAGGTCTGCCTCGCACCCAGCAAGGCCGGGGCCGCGGTCATGGATGGGGTCAAGCGCTGTGAAGAAACCGCTTGCCCCTGCGCGTTGAGCAGCGTCAACGCCAAGTCCGGCACGGTCAGCGGCTCTGATGCCGAATGGCGCAAAGTCCAACTCAGGCGGTGCCCAATACCGTCCAGCGCCAAAGGCTGTACCTGCAGCGACCACAAGGACAGCGGCGGCTGCCACTGCGCACGGCATGCCGATGTGCCGCACCAATGAGACGCCACACGGCCCAGTTGAGGCCAATGCGTCAACAGCGTGGAACGCCAGGCCAGCACAAACTGAAACACCAAGACCAGCCCCAACAGGCCAGCCACAGCGGCAAAAAATGGGGAAGAACGGCGCTTCACAGACACTGCGGGTGCATGCACATCCAGCGGGGCATCGTCCTCGGCCAAGTCATCTTGACCCGCCGAGGGCGCGGCTGGCAGATCGGGCAGTTTGAACGACTGCAGTGCATCTTCAAAGGCCGCAATGGGAGAAGGTTCAGCGGCCTGGGCAGCCACCCGAGCCAAAGGCGGCTCGACGGGCAAGGGCGCCGCAGGGGCCACCGGGGTCATCGGGGCCGGCGACTCTTTGTGCAGCAATCGCTCCAAATCCACTCGCCCGAGCTGAGGGGCGCCCACATTGACGCGGTCGCTCAGTGTGGGAATGACATCGGCAGCAACCACGCGTCCGGCGCTGTCGAACACATGCTGACAAGTACCGCAGCGCAACCAGCCATGGGCCTGCTGCAGTTGTTCAGACGCTACTTTGTAAACGGTGTCGCAATCAGGGCAACGGGTGATCCAGCTCATGCAGGGATTGTAGGTTGCACCGACCGTAGCTTAGATCACTGCGCTTTGGTCGCTGTCATCAGGATCCAGCCGTCCTGAGCATCGGCCACTTCCAACGCAATCCAGGGGGCATAAGCCTGCTGAAGTTCTTGCGCCTGCCGCTCCAGAATGCCGGCCAGCACCAGATGCCCTCCAGCCTGCACATGTGCGCACAGCAAAGGCGCCAACACCTTCAGCGGCGTGGCCAAGATGTTGGCCAACACGGTCTGGTAGCTGCCTTGGGCCAGATCAGGCAAGCCGGCGTTCAAAGTCACCGCATTGGCTTGCGCGTTCAGCTGGGTGGACGTCACAGCCGCCTCGTCGATGTCAACCGCATCGATGCGGCTCGCGCCGTGCTTGGCCGCACCGATGGCCAGAATGCCCGAGCCACAGCCGTAATCCAAAACGCGCTGGCCCTGCAGGTCGTGCGAGGCAATCCAGCGCAAGCACATGCGTGTGGTCGGATGGGTGCCGGTGCCAAACGCCAACCCTGGGTCCAGACGGATGATCTGCTTGGCCTGCGCAGGCGGTTCATGCCAAGTCGGCACGATCCAGAAGTCGGGCGTGATGTCGACCGGCGCAAATTGCGACTGCGTCAATCGGACCCAGTCCTGGTCTTCAACTTTGCGAATGCCCAGCAGCTGGCACTCGCCAAAGAAGTCTTGCGCCAGCAGCAAATCGCGGGCTTCAACGGCCAAGGTTTCCTCGGCAAACAAGGCCATCATGCGTGAACGCTGCCAGCCGTCTTTGGGGGCGGGCATGCCGGGCTCCCCAAACAGCGCCTGCTCGGCGGGTGTCTGGGCATCCGCGTCTTCAACCGACACGCTCAAGGCGTCCAGGGCGTCGAGCGCATCGCTCAGAATTTCCACCCGTTCTTCCGGGCACAGCAAGCAAAGTTCAAACATGGTTTAGCCCAATGATCAACGCTTGTGCTGGCTCAGCCAATGCTCAAGATAGTGGATATTCGTGCCACCGGCCATGAACTTGGCGTCCACCATCAACTCGCGGTGCAGCGGGATGTTGGTGCTGATGCCTTCGATCACGGTCTCGGCCAGCGCCGTTTGCATGCGGGCCAAGGCCTGCTCGCGGGTGTCGCCGTGCACGATCAACTTGCCGATCATCGAATCGTAATTCGGCGGCACAAAATAATTGTTGTACGCGTGCGAGTCCACCCGCACGCCAGGGCCGCCCGGCATGTGCCAGGATGTGATGCGGCCGGGCGAAGGCGTGAATTTGAAGGGGTCTTCGGCGTTCACGCGGCACTCGATGGCGTGGCCACGGATTTGGATCTGCTTTTGCGTGAAAGGCAGTTTCTCGCCTGCGGCGACCATGATCTGGGTCTTCACAATGTCCACACCCGTGATCCATTCGGTCACAGGGTGCTCCACCTGAACACGGGTGTTCATTTCAATGAAGTAGAACTCGCCGTTTTCGTAGAGGAATTCAAATGTGCCCGCACCGCGGTAGCCGATTTTTTTGCAAGCGGCCACGCAGCGCTCACCGATTTTCTCGATCAGCTTGCGGGGGACGCCCGGGGCAGGCGCCTCTTCGATCACTTTTTGGTGACGACGCTGCATCGAGCAGTCGCGCTCGCCCAAATAGACCACGTTCTTGAACTTGTCAGCCAAGATCTGGATTTCGATGTGGCGTGGGTTCTGCAGGAACTTTTCCATGTAGACCGCAGGATTGCCAAAAGCCGCACCGGCTTCGGCCTTGGTCATTTGCACCGCATTGATCAGAGCCGCCTCGGTGTGCACCACGCGCATGCCGCGACCGCCACCACCGCCTGCGGCCTTGATGATCACCGGGTAACCCACACTCTTGGCCACGCGGCGGATCTGCACCGGATCATCGGGCAACTCCCCCTCAGAGCCAGGCACGCAAGGCACGCCTGCTCGGATCATGGCTTGCTTGGCCGAGACCTTGTCGCCCATGATGCGGATCGACTCAGGGGTCGGGCCAATGAACTGGAAACCGCTTTTTTCAACGCGCTCGGCGAAGTCTGCGTTCTCGCTCAAAAAGCCATAGCCGGGGTGAATGGCCTCGGCATCGGTCACCTCGGCCGCCGAAATGATGGCGGGCATGCTGAGGTAACTCAAAGCAGAGGGGCCCGGACCAATACAAACGGCTTCTTCTGCCAATTTCACGTATTTGGCCTCTTTGTCCGCCTCAGAGTAAACCATCACCGCCTTGACGCCCAACTCGCGACAAGCGCGCTGGATCCTCAATGCGATCTCGCCACGGTTGGCGACCAGGATTTTCTTGAACATGAAATCCCCGTTCGGTTTATTCGACGATGAACAGCGGCTGGCCGTACTCGGTCGCCTGCCCGTTCTCGCACAAGATCTGGGTCACGGTGCCGGATTTGTCCGATTCGATCTCATTGAGGATCTTCATGGCCTCAATGATGCACAAAGTGTCGCCTTCTTTGACCACCGAGCCGATTTGCACAAAAGGCGCAGCGCCAGGGCTGGAGGAGCGGTAGAAGGTGCCCACCATGGGTGATTTGACGGTATGGCCCGCTGCCACCGCAGGCACCTCGGCCACGGGCGCAGCAGGCGCGGCAGCCATTTGAGGGGCTGCGGCCACAGGAGCGGCCATCATCATGGGGGCGGCCATGGCCACGCCCGAGCTCTTGACAATGCGAACTTTGCCCTCGGCTTCGGTGATTTCAAGTTCAGAGACATTCGACTCTGAAACCAGATCGATCAGGGTCTTGAGTTTGCGCAAATCCATGGGGACCTCCATGCGTCAGGAAATGTAATGTTCCGAATTTACCCTAAATTCAGGGAAAATCCCTAGAAAAGACAGGATTGCACAAGCAACGAGACGCCATCGGCAGCAAAACCCTGTCTGAACAGACGCACACGCACCAGACACAGCCCCTCAGGCGCTGGCCAACAGCCAGCCGCTCAGGTCATCTCGGGTCAATTGCCCGAGCTTTTTCGCAAAAACTCGGCCATCTGCCGCGAAAAACACCGAAAAAGGCAAGGACCCCGTCGAATTGCCCAGCGACTTGGACAGCTCAGTGCCCCCAAAACCAGCCAAAGCCACCGGAAAAGTCAATGGTTGACGCTCCAGGAACCGCCTCACCGCACTGGGCTGGTCAATGGCCAAACCGACCACTTGCAGGCCTTTGACAGCATGTTCCTGCCAAAAAGCCTCGATCATGGGCAACTCCTCCACGCAAGGCGGGCACCAGGTCGCCCAAAAATTGAGCAGCAAGGGCTTGCCCTTGAAGGCAGCCAGAGACAAGGGTTCGCCCGCCGGGGTCTGAAACTGCTGTGCCCACAAGGCCTGAACAGCCTCGGGTTGAGAATCCTGAACTTGCAAACGCCACCATGCCAGGCCTGCGCCCGCAGCAGCGGCTGCCACGCCGGCAACCAACAAGCAATGTCGGCGCTCGGGGACTGAAACATCAGAGTGTTGGGTCATGGCCCCGATTGTGTCAGGCCGCTGCGAGCAGCCGCTCCAGCGCCTGGATATCCCCGCGCGGCGCGCGGCCTTGCGCGTCAGGCTGCAAAGCGCCTCGCAGGTCATCCAAATCGTAGACACGCAAATGCACCCCGATGTCCTCCTGCAGGCCCGGGCAAAAACTGTGCAAACTCAAGACATCAATGTCTTTGCCATGCATGCCGCGAACGGCCTGGACCTCATAGCGCTGGTTCTGGTTGATGAGCTCAATTTCTGCCGACTTGGCATCGTCACAGAACAGGGCCAGATCGATGTCCGTCAAACGTGTGGCCCAGCCCAGCCAAACAGCGCCCGTCAAATGCGGGCGAAACGCCTGCAAGCGACGCATCCAAAGCAGGGCGTGTTCGCGCAGGGCCAGCAACTCGCACGGCTGGGTGTCGGCACAAAACAGCGCGATGTACTCGCGCACCTGTGCCTCGACCTCGTCGTTGTCGGGCAAAGCGGTGCGCCCAGGCAAGCCCAGCGCCTTGAGGGCGCGGTGTTTGGCTTGCCCAAAAGACAGGCCTTCCTCAACCACCAGCCGGGCGGCGGTGGCGGCAATTTCAATGGCAAGCTCACTCATGGCATGGGATTGTGCACGCGCCCTCTAGAATCCTTGCCCATGCACATTCATATTCTTGGCATTTGCGGCACCTTCATGGGCGGCGTCGCTGCTTTGGCCCGCGAAGCCGGCCACAAAGTCACCGGTTGCGACGCTGGCGTTTACCCCCCCATGAGCGACCAACTGCGCGCCCTGGGCATCGAGCTGATCGAGGGCTTTGACGCAAACCAAATGGCCTTGAAGCCCGACATGTACGTGATCGGCAACGTGGTCAGCCGGGCCCATTTGCCTGATGGCAGTCCCAAATTCCCGCTGATGGAAGCCATTTTGGAGGCCGGTGCCCCCTACACCAGTGGCCCACAGTGGCTGGCCGAACATGTGCTGCAAGGCCAGCATGTGCTGGCGGTGGCAGGCACCCACGGCAAAACGACCACCACGTCCATGCTGACCTGGGTGCTGGAACAAGCCGGTTTGCAACCCGGCTTTCTGGTCGGCGGCGTGCCACTGAACTTCGGCGTCTCGGCACGGCTCGGTGGCGGAAAGTATTTCGTGATCGAAGCCGATGAATACGACACCGCTTTCTTCGACAAGCGCAGCAAGTTCGTGCATTACCGCCCGCGCACGGCCATCCTGAACAACCTCGAATTCGACCACGCCGACATCTTTGACGATCTGGCCGCGATCGAACGCCAGTTCCACCACCTGGTGCGCACCGTGCCCGGCACGGGCCGCGTGGTGGTCAATGGTCTGGAAGAAAGCCTGACCCGCGTGCTGGGTCAAGGCTGCTGGAGCGAAGTGCGCACCTTCGGCTCGGCCGTGAGTGACTTTGTGGCGGAGGGCGAGCCCTCGCACTTCAAAGTGCTGCAAGCGGGTCAACCGGTCGCCGAGGTGCAGTGGGCCATTGGCGGCGTGCACAACCAGCTCAACGCGCTGGCCACCATCGCCGCCGCCGAACATGTCGGGCTGAGTCCGGCTGTGGCGGCGCAAGCCCTGGCCACTTTTGAGAACGTCAAAAGGCGCATGGAAGTGCGCGGTACGGTCAATGGCATCACCGTGTACGACGACTTTGCCCACCACCCTACGGCGATCCGCACCACCGTCAACGGCCTGCGCCGTCAGGTGGGTGATGCGCGCATCCTCGCGATCTTTGAGCCGCGCAGCAACACCATGAAGCTGGGCACCATGAAGGCCCAGCTGCCCTGGAGCCTGGAAGAGACCGATCTCGCGTTTTGCCACTCGGGTGGTTTGGGCTGGGACGCTGCGTCTGCACTTGAGCCCATGGGCGCACGCGCGCAAGTGGGCGCCAACATAGACGAGGTGATTGCCCAAGTGCTGGCGCAAGCGCGTCCCGGCGACCACCTGCTGTGCATGAGCAATGGCGGGTTTGGCGGGATCCACGCCAAGCTGCTGGCGGCACTGCAAACATCAAACTTGCGGGACTGATGGCCGAGTGGTGTCGCCTTCACCACAAAGCGTTCAGTGATGCGGGCATCTGACTGGCGACTTCAGGCGCGAAGCGACGACGGGCCAAGACAAAGCCCGCGTCGCTGAACGCGGTGCCCGCGAACAGGCACCGCAAACGGTCAACGCGAGCGACGCGCCTTCACCGCATCCGACAGCACCTGCAAGACGCCCACGCTGTCGTCCCAACCGATGCAAGCGTCGGTGATGCTCTGGCCATAGGCCAGCTTGGCCACATCGTCTTTGCCGGGTGTGAATTTCTGCGCACCGTCCACGATGTGGCTTTCGACCATGACGCCGAACACTTGGCGTGAGCCGCCGCTGATCTGGTCCGCGATGTCCTTGGCCACGTCGATCTGACGCTCGTGCTTTTTGCTGCTGTTGGCGTGGCTGCAGTCCACCATCAAGGTGGCGGGCAGCTTGGCGGCTTCGAGCTCTTTGCACGCTGCAGCCACGCTGTCTGCGTCGTAGTTGGGGGCTTTGCCGCCACGCAAAATCACATGGCAGTCGGGGTTGCCATGCGTCTGCACGATGGCAACTTGGCCATTCTTGTGGACCGACAAAAAGTGGTGGCCACGGGCTGCCGCTTGGATGGCGTCGGTCGCGATCTTGATGTTGCCGTCGGTGCCGTTCTTGAAACCGATGGGGGCCGACAGGCCCGAAGCCAGCTCGCGGTGCACCTGGCTCTCGGTGGTGCGCGCGCCGATGGCACCCCAGCTGATCAGGTCGCCGATGTACTGGGGCGAGATCACGTCGAGGAACTCGCTGCCTGCGGGCAGGCCCTGGCGGTTGATCTCGATCAGCAGCTGGCGGGCGATGCGCAGGCCTTCGTCGATCCGGCAGCTCTCGTCCAGGTAGGGGTCGTTGATCAGGCCCTTCCAACCCACGGTGGTGCGGGGTTTTTCAAAGTACACGCGCATCACGATCTCCAGCGTATCGGCGTATTTGTCGCGCAAGGGCTTCAGGCGTCGGGCGTAGTCGAGCGCCGCAGCCGGGTCGTGGATCGAGCAAGGGCCGATGATGACCAGCAAGCGGTCGTCTTGGCCATGCACGATGCTTTGGATGGATTGGCGGGTCTGCGCGATCAGGGTTTCCGTGGCCGTGCCGGCAATCGGAAAGAAGCGGATCAGATGTTCTGGGGGGGGGAGCACGGTGATGTCCTTGATGCGTTCGTCGTCGGTCTGGCCGGTGCGGTCAACAGCGTTCGGATACCAAGCATCTGGGGCTGTGGTTTTGGCGTTCATCGTGGGCTCCTTGAATTGAAAAACAGGTAAAAAAAACCGCCGGGCTTTGGGGCTCCGGCGGTATGGTTCGAGATGTTTGGGTGCTTATGCGCTCGCCTCTCGTCCGCCGGGGACTGAGAACCAAAAATAAAAAAAGTAAAAAGCAATGCGCGAAGACATGGGTTCAATGTATCACAGCTGAATGACAGTTCCCGTCTGGTCGATCCGAGGACAAACCCGCAGGCCTGTTTTCACCCACAGTTCACCTTTCAGGCCGTGCCGCCCACCGTCAGGCCTTCTATGCGCAAGGTCGGCTGCCCCACCCCCACTGGCACGCTTTGGCCTTCTTTCCCGCAGGTGCCCACGCCCGAGTCGAGCTTCATGTCGTTGCCGATCATGCTGATCTTCTTGAGCGACTCGGGGCCGCTGCCAATCAGGGTCGCGCCCTTGACGGGGTATTGGATCTTGCCGTTCTCGACCCAGTAGGCCTGGCTGGCCGAGAACACGAATTTGCCGCTGGTGATGTCGACCTGGCCCCCCGCAAAGTTGGTGGCGTACAAGCCCTTCTTGATGCTGGCCACGATTTCTTCAGGGCTCTTGTCGCCGCTCAACATGTAGGTGTTGGTCATGCGCGGCATGGGCACATGGGCGTAGCTTTCGCGGCGGCCGTTGCCCGTGGGCTTGACGCCCATCAAGCGGGCGTTCATCGAATCCTGGATGTAGCCGCGCAAGATGCCGTCTTCGATCAGCACGTTCTTCTGGCTGGCGTGGCCTTCGTCGTCCACGTTCAGCGAACCACGGCGGTCGGCCATGGTGCCGTCGTCCAGCACCGTGACGCCCTTGGCCGCCACGCGCTGGCCGATGCGGCCACTGAAGGCGCTCGAGCCCTTGCGGTTGAAGTCGCCTTCCAGGCCGTGACCTACAGCCTCGTGCAGCAACACGCCGGGCCAGCCATTGCCCAGCACCACCGTCATCTCGCCTGCGGGCGCAGGGCGGGCTTCGAGGTTGATGAGCGCGGCCGACACGGCTTCTTGTACATAGCTCTCGACCATGCCGTCGTCAAAGTAGGCCAGGCCAAAGCGGCCACCGCCGCCAGCACTGCCCACCTCACGGCGGCCATTTTGCTCGGCGATCACCGTCACAGACAAACGAATCAAGGGGCGCACATCGGCGGCCAGCGTGCCGTCGGCGCGCGCGACCATGACCACGTCGTATTCGGTCGCCAAGCCCGCCATGACCTGCACCACACGAGGGTCTTTGGCTCGGGCCATCTTCTCCACGCGGCCGAGCAAGTTGACTTTGGCCGTGCTGTCGAGCGTGGACATCGGGTCGAGCGAGGGGTAGAGCGAGCGGCTGGCCGAAATCTTGCGGGCGGGCACCTTGATGCGTTTGTTTTGGGCCGCCGAGGCGATGGAACGCACCGTCAAAGCGGCGTCCATCAGCGAGGCTTCAGAGATGTCATCCGAGTAGGCGAAGGCGGTTTTTTCGCCCGACACCGCCCGCACTCCTACGCCCTGGTCGATGCTGAAGCTGCCGGTCTTGACGATGCCTTCCTCCAGGCTCCAGCCTTCGGATCGGGTGTATTGGAAATACAGATCAGCGTCATCGACCGCATGCGCCTTGATGGCGTTGAGCGCCTGACTCAGGTGGGTTTCATTCAGACCAAACGGGTCAAGCAGCAGGGACTTGGCCGTGGCCAAGCGTTCGATGGTGGGTTCGCGTGAAATCATGGGAGCCATTGTAGGCACTGGGCCAATCCCTTGCCGAGCGCCGGACCGACCCCGCTGCACGAGGTGCCGCGCTCAGGTCTGAACCAATTGTTTGGACTTGGCGATCGACATCAAGATGCCCAGGCCCAAGCCCAACGTCACCATGGCCGTGCCGCCATAGCTGATGAAGGGCAAAGGCACGCCCACCACCGGCAAGATGCCACTGACCATGCCCATGTTGACAAAAGCGTAGGTGAAAAAGATCATGGTCACGCTGGCCGCCAGCAAACGCGTGAACAGGGTCGGCGCCTGCGCGGCGATCACCAACCCGCGGTAGACCATGAAGAAAAAGCCAGCGATCAAGAACATATTGCCCGCCAGCCCGAACTCTTCGCCCATGGCGGCAAAAATGAAATCGGTGGTGCGCTCAGGAATGAACTCCAGGTGCGTTTGCGTGCCTTGCATGAAGCCCTTGCCCCAAAAACCGCCCGAGCCGATCGCGATCATGCCCTGGATGATGTGAAAGCCCTTGCCCAGCGGGTCGCGCGCCGGGTCCAGCAAGGTGCAGATGCGCTGACGCTGGTACTCGTGCAAGACCTTCCAGTCCACCCCGTCCGCGCACCAGGACGACTCCATCACCACCAGCACCACCACGCCAGCGAGGCCCAACGCCACAGGCGGCAGGATCCAGCGCCATTTCAAACCGGCAAAAAAGATGACCGACAGCCCGGCCGCCAGCACCAGCAAGGCCGTGCCCAGGTCCGGCTGCTTCATGATCAAGCCCACCGGCACCAGCAGCAGCAAGCCCGCCACCAGGAAGTCCAAGGGGCGCAACTGCCCTTCGCGTTTCTGGAACCACCAAGCCAGCATCAGCGGCATGGCAATCTTGAGGATTTCGCTGGGCTGGATCACCACCCCCACATTGAGCCAACGGCGCGCGCCTTTCTTGGTCACACCAAACAAAGCCACCGCCAAGAGCAACAACACCCCAAAGGTGTAGATCGGCACCGCCAGCGACATGAGTTTTTGCGGTGGAATTTGGGCCACCACAAACATGATGAAGCCCGCGATCAGCATGTTGCGGCCATGGTCCACAAAGCGGGTGCCGTGGTCGTAGCCCGAGGAATACATCACCGTCAGTCCCGCACAGGCGAGCAAGAACACGACGAAAGCCAGCGGGCCGTCGAACCCCTCAACCAGGGTCCACAGGCGCTTGCGCAACGGGAGTTCTTGAATGACGGCAACCATGCGCTGAATTATCGGGCCGTTCCATGCCCGCGACAGCCTGCGCCGTCAGGAAATCCCGACGGGCGCTAACATTTGGCCATGACACGCCCACCACTGACGCACCTGCTTTACCTGCACGGTTTTCGCTCCTCTCCCCAATCGGTGAAAGCGCAAAAACTGTCGCGCCTGATGGCGGATCAATACCCCGCACTGCACTGGTGGTGCCCCGCCTTGCCGCCCTCGCCTCAGGCAGCCATGGCGCAAATCTCCGCAGGCATCCAGGACTGGCCCCGGGCCGGCATGGCCATCATGGGCTCGTCGCTCGGCGGGTTTTACGCCCATGTGCTGGCGCGCCAGATGGGCTGCCCCGTGGTGTTGCTCAACCCGGCCGTGCACCCGGCACGCGACCTGGCCAGCCAGATCGGCGAGCACCCCGCCTGGCACGATCCGAGCCAGCGCATCCACTTTGAGGCGGGCCACATCGACGAGTTGCGATCGCTCGAAAACACCCCTCACAGCCACACACCGCCCTGCTTGGCCGTGATCGCCCAGGGCGACGAAGTGCTCGACTGGCAGGAAATGCTTGGCGCTTACGGGCAGGACCGGGTGCGGCTGATCGAGGGCAGCGACCACGGCCTCACAGACTTCGACCTGTACCTGCCGGAAATCCTCGAATTTTTGGGCTTGCACGCCCAGGCCCAAGAAACACCGAACGGCATGGGAAAATCAGCCCATGTACGTATTATTTGAAGAAACCGGCAAATTTCTGGCCGGGCGGGTCATGTCCGAAGCCGAAGCCTCTGCGCAAGTGGAGCTCGACTCGGGCAAACGGGTCAAAGTCAAAGCAGCCCAGATGCTGCTCAAGTTTGAAAAGCCCGCACCTGCCGCGCTGCTGAGCGAGGCCACAGCGCTGGCCCAGACCATCGAACTCGATTTGGCCTGGGAGTTCGCCCCCGAAGAAGAATTTGGCTTCGCCGACCTCGCCACCGATTACTTCAGCAGCAGCGCCACCACCGTGCAGCAAGCCGCCGCTCTGCTGCGCTTGTACGACGCACCGCACTACTTTCGCCGTGCCGGCAAGGGGCGCTTTCGCAAAGCCTCGGCCGAGATCGTGCAGCAGGCCCTGGCCGCCATCGAAAAGAAAAAACAGGTGCAGGCCCAGATCGAAAGCTGGGCCCAGGACCTGGTGAACGGGCAATGCCCGAACGCCATCCGTGAGCAACTCTACAAAATCCTCTTCAAGCCCGATAAAAACACGCCCGAATACAAGGCCGTGGTCGAAGCCAGCAAAGCCAGCAAGGCCGCGCCACTGGATTTGCTGCAGCAAGCCAAGGCGATCGACTCGCCCTGGGACTTCCACTGGCAGCGTTTTCTGTTCGAGTGGTTCCCCAAGGGCACGGGCTTTCCGGCCTTGCAGGCCCCGGCCATCACCGACGATCTGCCGCTGGCCAGCGTGCAAGCGTTTTCCATCGACGACTCGCACACCACCGAGATCGACGACGCTCTGTCGCTGCAAGGTCTGGGCACGGGCACCGTCACCGTGGGCATCCACATTGCGGCGCCCGGCTTGGCCATCCAGCCCGGCAACGCCATCGACCAGCTGGGGCGCCAGCGCCTGTCCACGGTCTACATGCCCGGCTACAAAATCACCATGCTGCCCGACAGCGTGGTGCAGAACTACACCCTCAGCGAAGGCCAGGCTTGCCCGGCCGTCTCGCTCTATGTGACGTTTGACGAAGCCAGCCTGGAAGTCCAGAAGACCGAAACGCGGCTGGAGCGTGTGCCGATCCTGGCCAACCTGCGCCACGACCAGCTGGACCAGCTGATCACCCGTGAGTGGCTGGAAGCCGACGAGGCCCCGGCCCACGGCTTGCCGGTGGACCGCGCCACGCTGGCCTTCTTCTGGCGACTGGCGCAGACGCTCAAGGCCAGGCGCGAAGTGGTGCGTGGCAAGCCCGAGACCTTCAACCGCCCCGACTACAGCTTCAAGCTCGAACGCGAGCGCAACGACACCCCGCCCAAAGGCGACGAGACGGTGGTCATCGGCGTGCGTCAACGGGGTGCGCCGCTCGACCTGATGGTGGCCGAGGCCATGATCTTGGCCAACAGCACCTGGGGCCAGTGGATGGCCAGCTTGGGCGTGCCCGGCATTTACCGCAGCCAGGCCAGTCTCGCCCCCGGCGTGAAGGTGCGCATGGGCACCAAGGCGCTGCCGCACGCGGGCATTGGCGTGCCCAGCTATGCCTGGAGCACCTCGCCCCTGCGCCGCTACACCGACCTGGTCAACCAGTGGCAGATCATCGCCTGCGCCCGCCACGGGGCCACGGCCGCATTGGCCGCACCGTTCAAGCCCAAAGACGCCGAACTGTTCTCGATCATCAGCGCTTTTGATGCCGCCTACAGCGGCTACAACGGCGTGCAGTCGGGCATGGAGCGCTTTTGGACACTCCAGCACCTGCAGCAGCAAGGCATCACCGAACTCGACGCCGCATTGGTCAAAGAAAACGGCGGTGGCGCTTGGTTGGTGCGCGCCGAAACGCTGCCGCTGGTCTTCACCGTGATGGGCGCACAAGGCCTGCCGCGTGGCGCCAAGGTGCGCGTCAAGTTGGGCCACATCGACCTCATGGCGCTCGATGTGGGCGGCACCGTGACGGCCCACCTGGATGCCGATTCCGCGTCCGAAGCGGCCAACGCCACGGAAGACGGCGATGACGACGACAGCCTGAGCGCCGGGCCCCTCACCATCGCGGTCGACGTGAACGAAGCCCCGGCCGGGGACAACTGAAACCGTCGCCCACCATGAAGGCTTTTTCACGCTGGTGTTTGTTGCTCGTGATGGCGGGCGTGGCGCTGCAACTCTTTTTTGCGCTGCGCATCGCCAGCATGGCCTTCATCTCCCCCGAGTCCACCGCCTTTGAGCGCTCGCAGATCTGGCAAATCTTCTCGCGCGATGGCCGCCTGCCCTGGCGGCAGGCGTGGCAGCCCATGGGCGCGATCTCGCGCAACTTACAGCGCGCGGTGCTGGCGTCCGAAGACAGCGCTTTTCCCAAGCACCACGGCATCTGGTGGGACTCGATTGAAAAAGCCTGGGACAAGAACAGCAAGGCCAAAGCACGGGCTGAACAAAAGACCCCACAGAAAGCCCAGCAACGCGGCAACGCCACACCACCGCCGGTGAAGATCGTGGGCGGCTCGACCATCACCCAGCAGCTGGCCAAGAACCTGTTCCTCTCGGGCGAGCGCACCATGCTGCGCAAAGCGCAAGAAACCCTGATCACCCTCGCGCTCGAAGCGCTGCTGTCCAAGCCCCGCATCCTCGAGATTTACCTCAACAGCGTGGAGTGGGGTGAAGGCGTTTTCGGCGCTGAAGCCGCCGCCCAACATTACTTCCGCAAACCTGCCGCGCTGCTGTCGGCTTGGGAAGCGGCGTGCCTGTCCGTCATGCTGCCACGCCCACGCTACTTCGAAAAACGGTCAGACTCGCCTTACCTCGCCTCGCGCGCCGAGGTGATCGTGGGCCGCATGAACGATGTGGCCCTGCCATGATGGCCAACGCTCCTGCCACCATCCGCATTTTGGGCATCGACCCGGGCTTGCAGACCACCGGTTTTGGCGTGCTCGACATGACCGGCTCCAAGCTGCAGTACGTGGCCAGCGGCGTGATCGAGACCACCAAGGGCGAAATGGGCAACCTGCCCGCACGCCTGAAAATCATCTACGACGGCATCCGGGAAATACACGCCCGCTACCAGCCCGATGTGGCCTCGGTCGAAATCACCTTCATGAACGTCAACCCCCAAGCCTCATTGATGCTGGGGCAAGCGCGTGGCTGCTGTGTCACCGCTCTGGTGTCTTGCGACCTGCTGGTCGCCGAGTACACCGCGCTGCAAATGAAGCAGGCCGTCACGGGCCACGGCCGTGCGGCTAAGTCGCAAGTTCAAGAGATGGTCAAGCGCCTGCTGCAGCTGCCCGTGGTGCCGCGCCAAGACGCGGCCGACGCGCTGGGCCTGGCCATCACCCATGCCCATGCCAGCCCGTCGATGAACAAGCTGGCCGCGCAAGGCGTGCTGAACCGCAAAACCCACGGCATGTACCGCAGCGGCAGGTCGCACTGACCCGCGGCTGCAGACAGCCTCACCAAGCCGGTTGCAGCGCGGCGAAGCCCTTGGGGGCCAACGCGGCGTTCTCGAACGTGACCACTTCGTAGGCATCGGGCTGCGAGAGCAACTCGCGCAGCAGCAGGTTGTTCATGGCGTGCCCCGATCGGAAGGCGCTGTAGGCTGCCAGCAGCGGCTTGCCCACGATGTAGAGGTCCCCCATCGCATCCAGGATCTTGTGCTTGACGAACTCGTCGTCGTAGCGCAGCCCACCCGAGTTCAGCACCTTGTAGTCGTCCATCACGATGGCATTGTCCAGCCCCCCGCCCAGCGCCAGGCCGTTGGCACGCAGCATCTCCACGTCTTTGGTGAACCCAAAGGTCCGGGCACGCGCAATGTCCCGCGCGTAAGTGCCTTCGGACATGTCGAACACCACCTGCTGCCCCGTGTTGTCCACGGCCGGGTGCTGGAAATCGATCTCAAAACTCAAGCGGTAGCCATGGTAGGGCTCCAAACGCGCCCATTTGATGGCATCGCCCTCGCCCTGCGTGACCTGCACCGGCTTGAGCACGCGGATGAAGCGCTTGGGCGCTTTCTGCTCGGTCACGCCCGCGCTTTGCAACAAAAACACAAAAGAAGAAGCCGATCCGTCGAGGATAGGCACCTCTTCGGCATCGATGTCGACATACAGGTTGTCGATGCCCAGCCCCGCACAGGCGGACATCAGGTGCTCGATGGTCAGGACTTTGGCCTGCCCCACCGAAATGGTCGACGCCAAGCGCGTGTCGGTGACGGCCTCGGCGCAAACCGGGATGTCCACGGGTTCAGGCAAGTCCACGCGGCGAAAGACGATGCCGGTGTCAGGCGGCGCAGGGCGCAGCGTGAGTTCCACACGTTGGCCACTGTGCAGGCCCACCCCGACCGCGCGGGTCAGGGTTTTGAGGGTGCGTTGTGCGAGCATGGGGCGTATTTTAGTTTTGACGGCATGGCTTGGGTTGTGGCCGGTCTTTTTTGCGACAGCGGAACAAGAAAGCAAAAAAGGGCCACCCCGACCCACAGGTCAGAGCAGCCCTTCAAAGCACCTGAGAAAAACGAGCCGTGATCAGTCGGCCTGGCGGCGCAGGAACGCTGGGATTTCGATGTCGTCCATGCCTGCAGCCGACATGCCGTCCACGCGAGTGGCCGCGTGGGTGCGGGCCGTGCGCCACACCGCAGGGGTGTTCATGCCGCCGCCGATGGGCGCCATCGTGCCTGCTGGCGTGGCCACCGCATCGTGACCGCCCATGGCAAAAGGCATGTTGTCGGTGCCGGTGCGCAGCACCTGCAGCGCAGGCGTCGCGCGGCGCGCGCCGGCTTTGGACAAGCCTGTCGCCACCACCGTCACACGGATCTGGTCACCCAGAGATTCGTCGTAAGCCGTGCCATAAATCACATGAGCTTCTTCGGAAGCGTAGGCACGGATGGTGTTCATCGCATGCTTGGATTCAGACAGTTTCAAGGAACCCTTGGCGGCGCTGATCAGCACCAGCACGCCCTTGGCACCCGACAGGTCCACGCCTTCGAGCAGCGGGCAGGCCACGGCTTGCTCGGCAGCGATGCGGGCGCGGTCCGGGCCGCTGGCCGCAGCCGTGCCCATCATGGCCTTGCCGGGCTCGCCCATCACCGTGCGGACGTCTTCAAAGTCGACGTTCACATGGCCAGGCACGTTGATGATTTCGGCAATGCCGCCCACGGCATTTTTCAGCACGTCATTGGCATGCGAGAACGCCTCGTCTTGCGTCATGTCTTCACCGCCAGGCAATTCCAGCAGCTTTTCGTTCAGCACCACGATCAGCGAATCCACATTGGCTTCGAGCTCTTGCATGCCGTGGTCGGCATTGGACATGCGGCGACCGCCTTCGAATTCGAAAGGTTTGGTGACCACACCCACGGTGAGGATGCCCATCTCTTTGGCGATGCGGGCGATCACGGGCGCAGCGCCTGTGCCGGTGCCGCCGCCCATGCCTGCGGTGATGAACAGCATGTGCGCGCCTTCGATGGCGGCGCGGATTTCAGCCTCAGCGCTCTCGGCGGCTTCGCGGCCTTTTTCGGGCTTGCTGCCAGCGCCCAGACCGGTCTGGCCCAGCTGGACAAAGCGGTGCGCTGCGCTGCGGGCCAAGGCCTGTGCGTCGGTGTTGGCGCAGATGAACTCGACGCCTTGGACCTGGCGCTCGATCATGTGCTCCACGGCGTTGCCGCCGCCACCGCCAACACCGATCACTTTGATCTGTGTGCCTTGGTTGAACTCTTCTGTCGCGATCATTTCAATGCTCATGGTGCTTACTCCTAAATATCTGCAGTTGCCTGAATTGTTTTTGAAATTTTGAAAAAGTGGGGGGTGTCAACATCGACATCGCACCTGCACCGGGGGGCTGCTTCGGGCCAGAAAGCTTTTTTTCCAGTTCATCAGAAGTTCCCCACAATGAAATCTTTGAAACGGCCGAACGCGTTGTTCACCGAACTCTTTTTCTGTGTGACCTTGTAGCCGCGCAGGCGGGCCAAGCGGGCTTCTTCGAGCAGGCCCATCACGGTGGCCGCGCGGGGCTGGGCCACCATGTCGGCCAGCGAGCCGGCGTATTTGGGGTTGCCTCGGCGCACAGGCTTGAGGAAGATGTCCTCGCCCAACTCGACCATGCCCGGCATGACGGCGCTGCCGCCTGTGAGCACGATGCCCGAGGACAGCACTTCTTCGTAACCCGACTCGCGGATGACTTGGTGCACCAGCTGAAAAATCTCCTCGATGCGCGGCTCGATCACGCCTGCCAGCGCCTGCTTGCTCAGCATGCGGGGGCCGCGGTCGCCCAGGCCAGGCACCTCGACTTGCGCGTCCGGATCGGCCAGCATTTGCTTGGCGAAACCGCTCTCGACCTTGATGTCTTCGGCGTCCTTGGTGGGCGTGCGCAAGGCCATGGCGATGTCGCTGGTGATCAGGTCACCGGCGATCGGGATCACGGCCGTGTGGCGGATCGAGCCGTTGGCAAAGATCGCCACATCGGTGGTGCCCGCGCCAATGTCCACGCAGGCCACGCCCAACTCGCGCTCGTCTTCGGTCAGCACCGCCAGGCTCGACGACTGGGGGTTGAGCAGCAGCTGCTCGACTTCGAGGCCGCAGCGGCGCACGCACTTGATGATGTTCTCGGCAGCGCTTTGCGCACCGGTCACGATGTGCACCTTGGCTTCCAGGCGCATGCCGCTCATGCCGATCGGCTCCTTGACGTCCTGGCCATCGATCACAAACTCTTGTGGTGCCACCAGCAGCAAACGCTGGTCGGTCGAGATGTTGATGGCGCGGGCCGTTTCCATCACGCGCGCCACGTCGGCTTGGGTGACTTCCTTGTCCTTGATGGCCACCATGCCACTCGAATTGAGGCCACGGATGTGGCTGCCGGTGATGCCGCAGTTGACGCGCACGATCTTGCAGTCGGCCATGAGCTCGGCCTCTTTCAGGGCCTGCTGGATGCTCTGCACCGTCGCGTCGATGTTGACCACCACGCCGCGCTTGAGACCGTTGCCCGGCGCGATGCCCAGACCGGCGATCTTGAGCTCGCCATCGGGCAACACCTCGGCCACCACCGCCATGACTTTGGAGGTGCCAATGTCCAGCCCCACCACCAGATCTTTGTACTCTTTTGCCATTTTGTTCACCGTTTCTTGTTCAATCTTTGACTCCACCGTTCCTCAGGGTTTCTTCCTGGGATCGGCCTCCACTGTGCTCACCCCTTTGAGGCGCAACGCATACCCATCCTTGTGTCGCAGATCGGCCCCGGCCAAAGCCGTGGGCGTGCGGCCATAACGGGCCGTGACCTGAGACAGGGTGCGCAAGAACATCTGCACTTGCTCACCCACTTCGTTTTGACTGCCTCGCCCCAGCTCCAGCTGAGCGCCTTTGTCCGTGACCACACGCCAGCTGCCCCGGGGACTGAGCTCGATCCGGTCGATGTCCATGTCGGCAGCCGCCAAAATCGGTTTGAGGTAGCGGTACATCTGCATCACTTGCTGCGACTGCTCCACTGGGCCTTTGAGGCGCGGCAAGCCATCCACCTCAGGGTCTTCGGCATTGGCCTCGAACACCTGACCTTGCTGGTTGAGCAAGGTGTTGGCACCGTCATCGCCCCACAGCGCCATG
Source organism: Comamonadaceae bacterium (assembly GCA_947372495.1). Classification (GTDB taxonomy): domain Bacteria; phylum Pseudomonadota; class Gammaproteobacteria; order Burkholderiales; family Burkholderiaceae_C; genus Limnohabitans_A. The sequence continues at coordinate 20,288 of CANBTZ010000009.1, forward strand.
GGCTGGTGCTCCAGCAACTCGGCGCGCAAGCGGTTCGGAAAATCGCGGTGCACCACCGCCGCCCGCACCCAAGGCACGGACTCGAACACCTGGCGTGCCTGGTCGAGGTTGAGCGTGAAAAAATTGCCCTGCAGCTGCGGCACCACGTTGGCGCGCAGCGTGATGGCGTTGTTGCGCGTGACCTCGCCCTGCACCGTGATGGCACGGATCGCGAACATCGGGTGGCGCAGCCACCACCACGCGCCCGCGCACAGCCCGACCAGCACCACCCCTGACAGCAGCCATGCGGCGGCCGCGTTCATGAGGCGGATGTCCAGCGGCAGTGGCGCAGCAGTTTTCACCTGTGAACCTCCTGTGTGTGGTCCAGTGCTGCGGCAGCCAGCAATTGGCAGCACAACGCTTCGTAACTGAGGCCTGCAGCGCGTGCCGACATCGGCACCAGCGAATGCCCGGTCATGCCGGGCGAGGTGTTGATCTCCAGCAGGTAAGGGGCTCGGGTGGCGGCATCGATCATGACGTCGACGCGGCCCCAGCCCCGGCAGCCCAGCACCTGATAGGCCTTGACCACCAAGGCCTGGATCGCTTGCTCCTCACCCGCAGGCAGGCCAGAGGGCACCAGGTACTGGGTGTCGTCGGTGAAATATTTGTTCTGGTAGTCGTAATTGCCCTCGGGCGCGACGATGCGGATCACCGGCAGCGCATGTGCTGCGTCACCGTCACCCAGCACCGGGCAGGTGACCTCGTCGCCCACGATGCACTGCTCGCACAGCACATCGGCATCGCACTGGGCCGCTTGGGCCAGGGCTTCGGCGATCTGAGCGACCTGCGTCACCTTGGTCACGCCGATCGAGGAACCTTCGCGCGCGGGCTTGACGATCAAAGGCAGGCCCAGCTGCGCCACCAGGTCGTCGGCCGACACCTGCGCCAGCTGCTCGCGGCGCACCAGCACATAGCGTGGTGTGGGCAGGCCCTCGGCCAACCACACGCGCTTGGTCATGGTTTTGTCCATGGCAATGCTGGACGCCATGACGCCCGAGCCGGTGTAGGGAATGCCCAGCAGCTCCAGCGCGCCTTGCACCGTGCCGTCTTCACCATAGCGACCATGCAGGGCGATGAAGCAGCGGTCAAAGCCTTCGCGCTTCAATTCGCTCAAGTCGCGCTCGGCGGGGTCAAAAGCATGGGCGTCCACGCCACTGGCTTGCAGGGCCGTGAGCACACCGCTGCCGGACATGAGGGAGACCTCGCGCTCGGCCGAGCGACCGCCCATCAACACCGCCACTTGGCCCAAATTCGATGTGCTCATGCGGCACCGCCCATCTCGACGACTTTGGCCGGCACCGCGCCGATGGAGCCTGCGCCCATGCAGATCACCACATCGCCGTCGCGCGCATTGCCCAGCACGGCCTGGGGCATGTCGGCAATGGCATCCACGAACACGGGCTCGACTTTGCCCGCCACGCGCAGCGCACGCGCCAGCGATCGGCCATCGGCGGCCACGATCGGGGCTTCGCCTGCGGCATAGACCTCGGACAACAGCACACTGTCGCAACCTTGGCCAATGACCTTCACAAAATCTTCAAAACAGTCGCGGGTGCGGCTGTAACGGTGCGGCTGGAAAGCCAGCACCAAGCGGCGACCGGGGAAGGCACCACGGGCTGCGGCCAGCGTGGCAGCCATCTCGACCGGATGGTGACCGTAGTCGTCGATGAGGGTGAAGCGCCCGGTGCCGCCGGGCAACGCCACATCGCCGTAGCGCTGGAATCTGCGGCCCACACCCTTGAAATTTTTCAATGCCTTTTGCACGGCCTCGTCTGGCACGCCCAGCTCGACCGCCACAGCGACGGCTGCCAGCGCGTTGAGCACGTTGTGCAAGCCAGGCAGGTTCAGCACCAAGTCAAAGTCAGGCATCGTCACGCCGTTGCGCCGCTGCACCGTGAAGTGCATCTGACCGTGCTCGGCCCGCACATTCACCGCCCGAACCTGTGCACCGTCCAGCAGGCCATAGGTCGTCACCGGGCGGGCGATGTCACTCACGATGGACTGCACGCCCGGGTCGTCGTTGCACACGATGGCCGTGCCGTAAAACGGCATGCGGTGCAAAAAGTCCACAAAAGCCGATTTCAAGCGGCCAAAGTCGTGGCCATAGGTTTCCATGTGGTCGGCGTCGATGTTGGTCACCACCGCCATCACCGGCAACAGGTTCAAGAACGACGCATCGGACTCGTCGGCCTCGACCACGATGTAGTCACCTGTGCCCAACTTGGCATTGGCCCCGGCGCTGTTCAGGCGGCCACCGATCACAAAGGTCGGGTCGAGCCCGGCCTCGGCCAACACACTGGCCACCAGGCTGGTGGTGGTGGTCTTGCCGTGCGTGCCGGCAATGGCCACGCCCTGCTTCATGCGCATGAGTTCAGCCAGCATCACGGCGCGCGGCACGATGGGGATGTGGCGCTCGCGCGCGGCCAGCACCTCAGGGTTGTCGGCCTTGACGGCGGTGGACGTGACCACCGCATCGGCCTCCAGCAAGTTGGCTGCAGCGTGGCCCACATGGGTCTCGATGCCCAGCGCCGCCAAACGGCGCAGCGTGGCGCTGTCCGACAAGTCGGAGCCCGAAATCTGGTAGCCCAGATTGAGCAGCACTTCGGCGATGCCGCTCATGCCCGAGCCACCAATGCCGATGAAATGGATTTTCCGGATGGCGTGTTTCATGCAGCCAACTCCTCACAAGCCATCACGACCTCCCGTGTGGCGTTTGTTTTTCTTTGTGCGTGCGCTTTTTCGGCGCACGCGAGCAAGGTCTCGCGGCTCAGGCCCATGAGGCGCTCGGCCAGCATCTGTGCCGTCAGCTCGGCTTGTGGCACCCACCAAGCACCCCCTGCCTCCACCAAAAAACGGGCATTGGTGGTCTGGTGGTCGTCCACCGCAAATGGGAACGGGACGAACAAAGCGGCTGCACCCACCGCAGACAACTCGGTCACCGTGCTCGCGCCTGCGCGGGCAATGACCAGATCGGCCTGGGCAAACGCCGTGGCCGTGTCGTCGATGAACGGGGTCAACTCGGCTTGCACACCGGCAGCGGCATAGCTGGCACGCAGGGCGTCGATCTGTTTGGCGCCGCTTTGGTGGACAACCTGCGGGCGCTGCGCTTCGGGGATCAACGCCAGGGCCTGGGGCACGGTGTCGTTGAGCGCCTTGGCCCCCAGACTGCCGCCCACCACCAAGAGTCGCAGCGGACCGCTGCGCCCGGCAAAGCGCTCGGAGGGCGTCTGCTGCAAAAGGAATGCGCTGCGCAAGGGGTTGCCCACCCACTGGGCTTGTTTGAACACACCGGGGAAGGCCGTGAACACGCGGTCGGCCAAGCTGGCCAGCACCTTGTTGGCCAAGCCCGCCACCGAGTTTTGTTCGTGCAGCACCAGTGGCTTGCCCCACAGGCTCGCCATCAGCCCGCCAGGAAAGGTGATGTAGCCGCCCAGGCCCAGCACCACATCGGGCTGAACACGGCGCACCACCTGCAGGCTTTGCCAGAAGGCGCGCAGCAGCTTGAAGGGCAGCAGCGCCAAGGTCTTGAGGCCCTTGCCACGCACACCACCAAAATTCACGGCCTCGAACGCGAAGCCGCGTGGTGGCACCAGCTCGGACTCCATGCTGGCGGGCGCGCCCAGCCAGTGGACGCGCCAGCCCGCATCGCGCAGGGCTTCGGCCACGGCCAAGCCCGGGAAGATGTGCCCCCCGGTGCCGCCTGCCATGACCAGCGCGCATTTTTGCGTCATGTCCGGCCTCCGCGCATCATCAGTTTGTTCTCGGCGTCGATCCGCAGCACGATGGCGATCGCGATCAGGTTCATCATGATGGCCGAGCCCCCGTAGCTCATGAGCGGCAAGGTCAGGCCCTTGGTGGGCAAAGCCCCCAGGTTCACGCCCATGTTGATGAAGGACTGAAAACCGATCCAGATGCCCACGCCTTGGGCGACCAGCCCGGCAAACACCTTGTCCAAGGCGATCGCTTGGCGGCCAATCACCATGATGCGGCGGGCCAGCCAGAGGAACATGCAGATCACGATGGTCAGGCCCACCAGGCCGAACTCTTCGCCGATCACGGCCAGCAAGAAGTCGGTGTGGGCTTCGGGCAGCCAGTGCAGTTTTTCGACGCTGCCGCCCAAGCCCACGCCCCAGACTTCGCCGCGCCCGATGGCGATCAGCGAGTGGGTCAGCTGGTAGCCCTTGCCCAGCGCGTATTCGGCGCTGAAGGGGTCGAGGTAGGCAAAGATGCGGTCACGCCGCCAGGGCGACATGGCGATCATCATGACAAAGGCGAACACCAGGATGCCCAAGATCATGAAGAACATCTTGGCATTGACACCACCCAGAAACAGGATGCCCATGGCGATGATGGCGATCACCATGAAAGCGCCCATGTCGGGCTCGGCCAGCAAAAACACGCCGGCCACCGCCACCGCTGCGCCCATGGGCAGCACGGCGCGGAAGAAACGCTCTTTCACGTCCATCTTGCGCACCATGTAGTCCGCCGCATAGATGATGGCCGCCAGCTTGGTGAGCTCGGAGGGCTGGAAGTTCATCACGCCCAAACCGATCCAGCGGCGGGCACCGTTGATGTTCTTGCCAATGTAGGGGATGAGCACCAAGGCCAAAAGCGCCAGTGAAATCACAAACAGGGGCCGTGCGATCTTTTCCCAAGCCTCCATGGGCATCTGGAATGCCAGCAAGGCCACGGTGGAGCCGATCACCAGCGAGATGACATGGCGCGAGAGGTAATAGGTCGGCGTCAAACGCCCCAAGCGGGGATTGTCCGGAATGGCGATCGAGGCGGAATACACCATCACCATGCCCCACATCAGCAAGGCCACGACCACCCACAACAGGGCTTGGTCGATCCCGTACAGACGGGCGGCCGCGCCTTGTGGCGCGCGTGCAAATTCATAGCCGCCCAAGTTGACGGGCAAGCCCTGCGTTGGCCCCGCAGCCGCAGACTCACCGCTCCACAGGGCCAGTCCTCGGGTCAAACCGGACTTGATGCGGTCCAACAGCGCGCCGCTCACAGTGCCCCCTCCAGGCTCACACCGGCTTGTTCGGCCAGGCTTTGCACCGCGTCTTTGAACACCTCTGCGCGGTGCTCGTAATTTTTGAACATGTCAAAGCTGGCACAGGCGGGCGACATCAGCACCGCGTCTCCAGGTTGGGCCAAGTCACTGGCCTGCTGCACTGCTGCAGGCAAACTCGGTGCGTCGTGCAGGGGCACAGCGCACACCGCCAAGGCATCGCGGATCACAGACGCATCGCGCCCCATCAGCACCACCGCGCGGGCGAAGCGCGACACCGGCTCCAGCAAAGGCGCGAAGTCCTGGCCTTTGCCGTCGCCCCCCAGGATGACCACCACACGGTGGTCGGCTCCCAAACCTTGCAAGGCGGCCACGGTGGCCCCCACATTGGTGCCTTTGCTGTCGTCAAAGTATTCGACTTCGTTCACGATCGCCACGGGTTCAACCCGGTGCGGCTCGCCACGGTACTCGCGCAAACCGTACAACATGGGGCCCAGTGCGCAGCCCGCACTGTGGGCCAGCGCCAGCGCGGCCAGCGCGTTGATGGCGTTGTGGCGACCCCGGATGCGCAAGGCATCAGCGGGCATCAGGCGTTGGATGAAGATGTCCTCTTCCTCGCCCTTGCGGCGCTTGCGGGTTTCGTCGGCTTCGAGCGCGCGCACCAGCCAGGCCATGCCATTGAGCACTTCAATGCCGTAGTCACCCGGCCGCTGGGGCATGTCGCCACCAAACAAAACGCAAGCACGCTCCACGGGTTTTTGCAATTTGACGCGAATCGGCTCGGGTCGCATCGCCAGCACTTGGGCGTCTTCGCGGTTGAGCACCATCAGAGCCTGCGGCCCAAAAATGCGCGCCTTGGCTGCCGCATAAGCGGCCATCGACCCATGCCAGTCGAGGTGGTCTTGCGACACATTGAGCACGGTGGCCGCGCTGGGCTCGAAGCCTTCGCAGCTGTCGAGCTGAAAACTCGAGAGCTCAAGCACCCAGACCTCTGGCAGCACGCGGGCCATGGCCGACAAGCGAACGGGGGCCTGCGGAGCCGGAACAGGCTCGTCGCCATCGACGTCTGCATCAGCAGCAAAGTCTTCGGCGATGGCTTCACTGTCCTGAGGGTCCTCCTCAGCATCAGCATCTGGTGCCAACGCCACTTCAGCCGCATCGGCCTGGGCGGCATCCGTTTGCGCGGCCTCATGGGCTTTGGCCTGCGCTTTGCGGGCTTGCTCGGCGGCTTGCGCAGCTTCAGCGGCCAGGCGCTCGGCTTCAGCCGCCTCGGCTTCGCGTTCGCGCTGCTCCAAGGCCTGCGCATCGCCTTGGGCCTGCGCCAGCGCTTCGCTCAAGGTGTCGAGCAAGGTGGGGCCGATGTTGCCCGCCACCTTGACCGTCTTACCCGCACGCGCCACCAACTGGCCGGTGAGCGAGGTCACCGTGGTCTTGCCATTGGTGCCTGTGATCGCCAGCACCTGCGGGGCATAGCCGTATTCGTTTTTCAAGGTCTGCAGAGCCTGTGCAAACAGGCTCAGCTCTCCGCCCTGCCACAGGCCCATGGCCCGTGCAGCGTCCACCACGGGCGCCACCACTTCGGGGGCCAAGCCTGGGCTGCGGAACACGGCACGCACCGACGTGCCCTCGACCAGCGCTGCCGTGAAGGCACCTGCCACAAACCGCACACCTGGCCACTCGGCCTGCAACGCTGCGAGCTGGGGCGGTTGTTCACGGGTGTCGGCCACCGTCACCTCGGCCCCCTGATGCACGCACCAGCGGGCCATGGCCAGGCCCGAAGCGCCCAGACCGAGGATGAGGATGTGTTGACCTTGCAGCTGCATCGATTACCTCAGCTTCAAGGTCGACAAGCCGACCAGACACAGCAGCATGGTGATGATCCAGAAGCGCACAACGACTTGCGTTTCCTTCCAGCCGCTCTTTTCAAAATGGTGGTGCAAGGGCGCCATCTTCAAGATGCGACGGCCTTCGCCGTATTTTTTCTTGGTGTATTTGAAGTACGTCACCTGGGCCATCACCGACAGGGCTTCGACCACGAAGATGCCGCCCATGATGGCCAGCACGATTTCCTGGCGCACGATCACGGCGATCGTGCCCAAGGCACCGCCCAAGGCCAGCGCGCCCACATCGCCCATGAAGACCTGGGCCGGGTGGGTGTTGAACCACAAAAAGGCCAGGCCCGCACCCGCCATGGCCGCGCAGAAAATCATCAGCTCGCCTGCGCCGGGAATGTAGGGAAAGAACAGGTATTTCGAATACACCGAGCTGCCGGTCACGTAGGCGAACACGCCCAGCGCCGAGCCCACCATCACCACAGGCATGATGGCCAGGCCGTCGAGCCCGTCGGTCAGGTTCACCGCATTGCTCGCGCCCACGATCACCAAGTAGGTCATCAGCACAAAGCCAAACACCCCCAAGGGGTAGTTGATTTCTTTCAGGAAGGGCAACTGCAGCCCGGCCTTGGGCGGCAGGTTCACATCAAAGCCCGACAGCACCCACTTGACGAACAGGTCTAACACCTTGAGGTTGGAGCTTTCGGAAATGCTGAACACCAAATACAGCGCCGCCAGCAACCCGATCACCGACTGCCAGAAATACTTCTCGCGAGAGCGCATGCCTTCGGGGTCTTTGTTGACCACCTTGCGCCAGTCATCGACCCAGCCGATCGCACCAAAACCCAGCGTCACGACCAGCACGATCCAGACAAAGCGGTTGGACAGGTCAAACCACAGCAGCGTGGCGA
>CANBTZ010000010.1 GCA_947372495.1 Comamonadaceae bacterium
GGTGATGTGAACGCGCTGGACCTGGTCTACACCGTGCGCCGCGACTGAAAGCCCCCCTTTACAATCACCCCGGCGCCACCGTAGTTCAATGGATAGAACGACTCCCTCCTAAGGTGTAAATACAGGTTCGATTCCTGTCGGGGGCACCACAGTATCAATGGATGCGCGGCGGCTTTTGCATCTGCTCGGGTGTGGTGAAGTACAACGCGGTCTCCCCCCACTGGTCGCGGGCTTGGTTCATTTCGTGACGGGCCACGGTGCGCAGGTGCACTTCGTCTGGCCCGTCCATCAGGTGCAAGGCGCGGCCCCAAGTCCAGAAGTAGGCCAGCGGGGTGTCGGGTGACAGGCCCATGGCCCCAAAAATCTGCATGGCGCGGTCCACCACCGTGGTCTGCAAGCGAGCGGCCACCACCTTGATAGCTGCCACACGGGCGCGCACGAACGACAGGTCGCTGTCCGGTTGATCCAACAGCCAGGCGGTTTGCAGCACCAGCAATCGGGCTTGGTCAATTTCGATGCGCGACATCGCGATCCACTCCTGCACGTTGGCATAGTCGGCCAGGTGTTTGCCAAAGGCCTGCCGCTCAAGCGCCCTCTCGGTGGCCAGTTGCAGCGCCAGCTCGCATTGCCCAATGGTACGCATGCAGTGGTGCACACGCCCCGGCCCCAAGCGAGCTTGCGCCAACATGAAGCCTTCGCCCCACGCACCCAAGATGTGGCTCTTGGGCACGCGCACGTCTTTGAACACGATCTCGCAATGACCTTCGGGCGCGTGGTGATGCACCACCGGGATGTTGCGCACCACCTGCACACCCGGCGTGTCGATGGGCACCAAAATCAAGCTGTGCTGATGGTGTGTCTGCTCGCCTGGTGCGTTGGGCTGCACCGCGTTGCGACACATCACGATGAGCAATTTGCAGTCCGGGTGAGCCGCGCCCGTGATGAACCATTTGCGGCCATGGATGACCCATTGCTCGCCTTCGGTACGCACTTCGGTTTGCAAGTTGGTCGGGTCGGACGACGCCACATCGGGCTCTGACATGGCAAAGGCTGAGTGGATTTCGCCGCGCAGCAAGGGCATCAGCCAACGCACCCTTTGCTCTGGCGTTGCGAAGCGGTGCAGCAACTCCATGTTGCCGGTATCAGGGGCATGGCAGTTGAAGATTTCGGCGGCCCAAGGGATCCGCCCCATGGCTTCGGCCAAGGGTGCGTAGTCGAGGTTACACAACCGCGTACCCGGCTCGTCGTCGCGCAGTTGCGGCAAAAACAGATTCCACAAACCTTCGTCTTGCGCAAGCGCCTTAAGGTCCTGCACAAAACTGGGCGGGTAAACGCCTTCGTGCACGCTTTGATGCCAGGCCGCGTTGTACGGCAGGATGTACTGTCGCATGAAGTCGCTCAGCCTGCGCTGCAAATCCTGCGCTTTGTCGGAAGTAGCAAAGTCCATAATCAGCCGCAACTGCCCATGTGGCCGCAGCTGGTGCAGTACTCGCAGCCGTCTTTCTTGATCATGGCGTGGGCACCACACTCAGGGCACTTTTTGCCAGCCATCACCCCTGAGCCCGTCCCTGCTACCGGCGTGGGCGCGGCAGGCACATCCACGTCAGGCAACGGCAAGGCCAGTTGGTCGGCTGTGCCCTGCCGCTTGGCGCGCAGCTCCAAAATGTTCTGCACCGCCCAGGCGATGGCCGCTACCTCGGAGTCGTGCCACAGAGGCACTTGAGTGCCATCCTCTCGCACTTTGTGACCGTAGCGCACCGGGCCCCGGTCCCAAGCAACCTTACGCATGTCAGACAGCGCTCGCCCCAGAAAACCACCACGCGCCGCCAGAGACAACAGGCGCATGCTGGCGGTGATCCACTGCTGCGACTCGCCACTTTGCCCCACGGGCATGAAGAACTCGATGGCGCGATCCACCGTACCCTTGCCATCCCCATTCGGCACGGGCAAGAAGGACACAATCAAGTAAAGCGATTTGTGACCTTCGTGTGTCCAGTATTCGATCTTTTCTGCCACCGCATCGAGCCCGCCCAGTGGACGGCTTTCGATCACGGTGCGCATCGGGTCCAGCACAGGCGCTTGTGCGTCAACAGCTTCGCTGACTTTGGGGGGTTCGGTCGGCTTGACCTCGAGCACCGAGCCCAGGATGCTGTTGGGCCGGTAAGTGGCCAGTCCCTTGAGTCCTGCGCACCAAGCCTGGAGATACAGCTGCTTGAAATCTTCATAAGGATAGTCGGCAGCCACGTTCACCGTTTTGGAAATGGCCGTGTCGATGCAAGGTTGCACTGCCTGCATCATGGCGATGTGGTCCTCGGCGCTCATCTCCAGCGCACTGACAAACGCGGCAGGCAGCTGGGCCGTGTCGCCGCCCAGTGACTTATACAGGCGGTAAGCGTGATCCTGCACCTCGTATTCACTGCGGGTGCCATCAGCCTCGCGCTTCTTGCGGGTATAGGTCCAAGAGAACGCAGGCTCGATGCCATTGGAGGCGTTGTCGGCAAAAGCCAGGCTCACCGTGCCCGTAGGCGCAATCGACAACAAATGGCTGTTGCGCAAGCCATGCTGTCTGATCCTCACCTGGATGTCTTCTGGCAAGCGGCTGGCAAAGGTGCCTGCTTCCAAGTAGGTCTTGGCATCGAAAAGTGGGAACGGGCCTTTCTCAATTGCGAGTTCGACCGAGGCCAAATAAGCCGCATCGCGCATGCATTCGGCGATGCGGCGAGCCATTTCGCGCCCCTCTGGCGCGTTGTACGGCAATCCCAGCATCACCAAAGCGTCGCCTAGGCCGGTGAAGCCCACGCCGATTCGACGTTTCGCCTGCGCCTCGCGCTCTTGCTGCGGCAAAGGCCAGTGGGTCAGTTCGAGTACGTTGTCGAGAGCGCGCACCTGCAGAGCCACGCTGGAGGCAAAAGCCTCGAAGTCAAAACGGGTCTGGCCCCCGTGGTTGAACGCGTGGCGCACAAACTGGGTCAAGATGACCGGACCCAAGTCGCAGCAACCATAAGGCGGCAGGGGCTGTTCGCCACAAGGATTCGTGGCATGGATGGATTCGATCGCTCGCAGGTTGTTGTCGGTCTGAATGCGGTCCAGAAACAAAATACCTGGCTCGGCAAAGTCGTAGGCCGATTTCATGACTGCGTCCCACAACTCAATGGCGGGTAGCGTGCGGTAAACCCACTGGCCGTCGGCGCGTTGGCGAGCTCCCGGTATTTGCTCCGAACCGGGCTCAGCAGGATGAACCAGCGCCCAGTCGGCGCCTTGTTGCACGGCTTCGATGAAAGCATCGGTCACGCCCACCGAGACATTGAAATTGTTCCAGCGCCCGGGGGTGCGCTTGGCGGTGATGAACTCCAGCACATCGGGGTGATCGATGCGCAGCACCCCCATTTGGGCTCCGCGACGCGCACCAGCACTCTCGACCGTGGCGCACGAGTGGTCAAAAACATTGATGTAACTGCAAGGGCCAGACGCTGTGGACGCCGTGCCCTTGACGCGAGCGCCTCGGGGACGGATACGCGAGAAGTCGTAGCCCACACCACCTCCGCGGCGCATGGTCTCGGCGGCTTCGCGCAGGGCTTCGTAAATGCCAGGGTAGCCTTCATGGTCCGTGCCCTGGATGCAATCGCCCACGGGCTGCACAAAGCAATTGATCAGGGTGGCTTGAATGTCCGTGCCGGCTGCACTCATGATGCGCCCAGCACCGATTGCCCCGGCCTTCATGTTGTCCAAAAATGCTTTAGCAAAGTACTCGCGGCGCTCTGGTGCCTCAGCTTGAGCCAGGCCCCTTGCCACTCGGGCGTATATTTCTCCGACCGACTGTTCACCTTGCTTGGCGTATTTCTCCAGCAGGACGTCGGTGGAGATGGTTTGAGGGGCCAGGAGTTCTTGAGCCTCCCGGACAAAATTTGCCACTGTAGTCATAGTCAGTCATCCAATTGATACAGGACAAGACTACGACCTGGCAAGCCTCCTCAATTTGCTCTGCATCAAGAACGCCACAAACTCTCGGGCGTGGTGTGCAGCGAACTCGGCATCAGCGAACCTGTTCGTTGATGGTGATCTTCAAATGTTGCGTACCCACCGCAACAGGACCCACGCTGCCCATCAGGTCGCCGGGGCGCGGCATGGCTTCGCCCGATTTGGACACACGCACCTTGACGATGACTTTGTCCTGCATCGACAGTTTGCGACTGGCATCCATGGCCGTGGAATCGTCCAGCACGAAATCCATCGGCAAGCTGCCCACATTGCTGCGCTTGATGGCCAAGGGCATGCGTTCGCCATTGGCCGCAAGTGCGTAGATAAAGACCGTGTCGGTTGGTGCCACTTTAGAGTGCCACTGCGCGTCGAGCACGACCCGACCTGAAATGCTTTGACCTTGCTTGAAGCCTACCGCATCAGCAGCCGATGTGGCGGGCGCAGGCAGAGTGTTCTGTGCAGGCATGCTCAGCTTTTCACGGGCTTTGTTCAGGGCGATATCCAGTCCGGGGGCGTCCTGGTCGTCCGACTCAAGCTGCTCACGCACTTGCGTCCAGTAATGGATTGCCTGCTTGTAGTCGCCACCTGCATAAGAAGCACTGCCCGCCAGCAGCAAACCGCCATAATGCCGCGCATTTTTGGCCAACACCTGGCGGATCACACGCCACGGCTCGCCCTCGAAATGACCGCCATTTTTTTGCGCCAGAATTTCCACGCGCTCCAGCGCGATGTCGTCATCGGCACCCAGCTTCAAGGCTTTTTGGTAAGCGTCAAGAGCTTTGTCGTACTGGTCAAGTGCACGATAAGTTCGACCCAGCATGACCCAACGCTGCACATTGCCAGAATCGGTTTCGAGCTTACTGGCCAGCGATGCGGCCATGGCTTCGAGGTCTGGGTGCTTTTCGCTGTCAGCCGCTGTTTTTTGCGGATTCAGGCCATCTGGCTCACCCAAAGCCCAATACGTGCTCAAAGCACACACAGGCAAGGCCACGGCGATTACCACAGCAGACACAAACGCGCGCTGGGGCTTGGCACCCAAGGCATTGGAATCGTCAGGCGTGTCCTCGAGCAAGCGGCGGGTCAGCTCATCGCGGGCTTGCACATAGACCTCATCGGTCAACAGGCCTTGTGCTTGTTCTGCCGTCAGTTCAGCCAACTGCTCACGGTACACCTTGGCGTTGGCCGCGTCTTGGCTTTTGTCCGTCGCACTGCGAGATCGCAACAACCGGGCCATGAGCACCAGCACCACTACCGCGGTGATGGCCAGGGCAAGAATAATGAAAAGGAAATTGTCGTTCACTCAGACTCTCCGTCTTTGAGCAGTTTTTCGGCACGCTGACGATCTGCATCGGTCAACGCTTGGGCGGGCGCTGCACTTTGGCGCTGACGCAAATACATGACCAACACCACCGCCGCCGACAACAGCAAGGCAAATGGACCAAACCACAGCACCCAGGTCATGGGCTTGATATCCGGACGGTAAAGTACAAAGTCGCCATAGCGCGTGACCAGGTAGTCCTTGACTTCGGCGTCCGTCTTGTTCTGGCGAATCAGGTCACGGACTTCTTCACGCAAGTCGCCAGCCAGTTCCGCGTGGGATGAGGCCAGCGATTCGTTCTGACAAACCAAGCAACGCAGCTCTTCTGAAATCTGCACCATGCGCGACTCGACCACAGGGTCTTGCGCAGTGGGTGGGGCCTCTTTGGCTTGCACTGAAAAGCTGCCCACGGCCAGGCACAGGGCCAGTCCAAACGCCCGGCCCCTGCCAGTGCGCCATGCATGTGAAGTGATTGAGTTCATGAACACCTCAGGACTGCTTGAGTTTGCGAATCAACGGCAAGAGGGTCTTGTCCAGCAATTCGGGGGTAACGACACCGACGCGCTTGTAGCGGATGACGCCTTGCTTGTCGATGATGTAGGTCTCTGGCACGCCATACACACCGTAATCGATGCCCACGCGCCCGTCGAGGTCGAACAAGGTCTCGGCATACGGATTGCCTTGTCGGCTGAGCCATTTCTTGCTGCGCTCACGCGCCAGATTGAGCTTGTCCTCAGCCTTCATGTCAGCAGGCACATCGCCACTGGGGATTTCCTTGTAGCTCAAACCTATGATGGGCAGCTCCAGCTTGGGCGCATAAGCCACCAGCACCGGGTGCTCTTCTTTGCAAGCGGTGCACCAGGTGGCCCAGACGTTGAGCATCCAGACTTGCCCCAGCATGTCTTTGGGGCCCAATTTTTGGTCGCCTGGCTTGAGGGTGCGCAGCTCAAACGCAGGCGCGGGCCTGTCCACCAAGGGCGAGGGAATCTCGCGCGGGTCACGTTGCAGGCCCATGGCCAAAAAGACCACCAGACCCAAAAACAGCACCAAAGGAATCAGGAATTTTTTCATCTTGACCTCATGCAGTTGCTTTGGCATGCGCACGGCGGTAGCGGCGGTCCAGTGCTGCGACCAAGCCGCCGAGCACCATCAACAACGCCCCACCCCAGAGCCACAGCACAAAGGGTTTGAAATACACACGCACACTCCACTGTTCTGCACCGGCGCCTTCGAGCAATTCGCCCAAGGAAACGTACAAGTCGCGGGTGAATCCGGAGTCGATGGCCGCTTCGGTCATCGGCATACGCGATGAGAAGTACATCCGTTTTTCGGGTGCCAGCTCAGTGACGACCTGCCCATTGCGGGTGACGGTCACATCGCCACGCAAAGCTTTGTAATTGGGGCCTTCGATGTCTTTGACGCCCTTGAGCTCAAAGGTGTAGTTACGCAGCGTCACGGTGTCACCCACGCCCATGCGCACATCGCGCTCGAGCTCGTAGCCTTTGACCATGGTGATGCCGACCACCACCACGGCCAAGCCCATGTGCGCTAGATGCATGCCCCAAAAAGACGCGACAATGCGCCCAGGTTTGAGGACGCGGTCCAGCACTTGTTGCACCGAGCCCGCCAGCACCCAGGTGCCCAGAAATAAGCCCACAGAGACACCCCAGCCCCAGTCGCCCCAGCCCGTGCTTTGCAGCGCCCACGGCACAGCCACGGCCACCAGCAGCGCCACCAGCGCGCTCAACCGCAGTGTTTGCCACAAAGCCACCCAGCGGGCGTCCTTCCAGCTGGCCGAGATGCCGGGGATCATCAGCAACAACACCGGCGTCAGCAATGGCACAAACACGGTGTTGAAGTAAGGTGCGCCCACCGAGAGCTTGCCCAGGTTGAGCGAATCCATCACCAGCGGGTAGATGGTACCCAGCAGCACCGCTGCCGTGGCAACCACCAGCAAGACGCTGTTGGCCAACAAGAACGACTCGCGCGAGACCAAGCCCATGCGACCGCCCTGCGTGACATGAGGCGCACGCACCGCAAACAAGGTGAGCGAACTGCCCACCACCACGGCCAAGAATATCAACACAAAGATACCGCGCCGGGGATCGGCTGCAAAAGCATGCACCGAGGTCAACACGCCCGAGCGCACCAGGAATGTGCCCAGCAGTGACAGCGAAAAAGCGCCGATCGCCAAGAGCACCGTCCAGGCTTTGAAGCTGCCGCGCTTTTCGGTGACCATGAGTGAGTGGATCAGCGCCGTACCAAACAACCAAGGCATCAGGGATGCGTTCTCAACCGGGTCCCAAAACCACCAGCCGCCCCATCCAAGTTCGTAATAAGCCCACCAAGAGCCTAGGCCAATGCCCACCGTCATGAACACCCAGGCAATCGCCGTCCAGGGGCGCGACCAGCGGGCCCAGGCCGCGTCAAGCCGGCCGGCCATCAAGGCTGCGATCGCAAAAGCAAATGCCACCGAAAACCCCACGTAACCCATGTAGAGCATGGGTGGATGAATGATCAGGCCAAAGTCTTGCAGCAAGGGGTTAAGGTCACGGCCCTCTTCGACCGCGGGCAGCAAGCGCTCAAACGGGTTGGACGTAGTGAGGATGAAGGCGAGAAAACCGCAAGAAATCAGGCCCAGCACGCCGATGACACGGGCCACCATGGCCAACGGCAAACTGTTGGAAAAAACAGCGACCGACACGGTCCACAAGGCCAGCAGCAAAACCCACAACAGCAAGGAGCCTTCATGACCACCCCACACCGCAGCCAAACGGTAGGGCGTGGGCAGCAAAGTGTTGGAATGCTCGCTCACATAGAGCACAGAAAAATCATTGTTTAAAAAACCATAGGCCAGCGCCAGAAATGCCAGCAGTACCAGTGTGAACTGCAAAGCAGCGGCCGGTTTGGCCACTGACTGCCAGGCGCTTTGCCCCCTTGCAGCACCGGCCAGCGGCAACACACCCTGGATGAGTGCAACCCACAAGGCCAGGATCAGGCAATAGTGTCCAAGTTCAGGAATCATGAGATTTACTTCCGTTTCGGTATTCGGCCATCAAGGCTTGACGCTCTGCGCAGCTTTTTTGGCAGCCGCTTGGTCCATCGCATGCTTCGCTTCGGGGGGCATGTAGTTTTCATCGTGTTTGGCCAGCACTTCACTGGCTTCGAACTCGCCACTGGCGTTGATGCGGCCTTGCGCCACCACGCCCCGACCTTCTTTGAACAGGTCGGGCAACATGCCCTGGTACTTCACGGGCACATCGCGTGCGGTGTCGGTCACCACAAACGCGATGCGCGTGCCGTCGCGCAGCAAAGTGCCCTCTTTCACCATGCCACCTATGCGCATGGTCTGATTTTTGGGTGCTTCGCCGTTGGCCACTTGCGTGGGGGTGAAAAAGAACACCAGATTGCTGCGAAATGCGTTGAGCACGAACATGGCAGCAATGGCGATGACCGCCAAGCCTGCAGCGATGACCATGAATCTTTTGTGTCTTGCTTTCATGCGTGCCAACCTCCTTCCTGCACTTGCGCCCACTGCACTTCGGACACCTGCGCCACAACGGCGCGCTGACGCTGCGCTGCCAAAACCACCTCCAGCGCCAAGAGCGCAAAGGTGAGACCAAAACTGCCCCAGACATACAGGGCGTAACCGCCCATGGACCAAAAATCACCGAAGCTTTTCCAATTCATGCTGCCTCTCCTTGTTGGCGCACCCAGTCATTGACCCACTGGGTGCTGCGCTCGCGCTCCAAAATGAGCGTGCGCACGCGGTAAAGCGCGATGGCAATCGAATAAAACCATAACGACAAAGCCATCAGCAGCATCGCCCACAACATGGTCTGTGCCATGCTCGAACCTTGGCTCAAACTCACCGAAGCGCCCTGGTGTAGCGTGTTCCACCATTTGACCGAGAAATAGATGATTGGCACGTTGATGGCCCCCACCAGCGCAAGCACGCCGCCTGCCTTGTCGCCACGGCGAGGATCGTCGATGGCGGCGGTCAGGCCAATGTAGCCAAGGTACAAAAAGAAGAGGATCAATTCGGAGGTCAAGCGGGCATCCCATACCCACCATGCGCCCCACATGGGCTTGCCCCATAAGGCTCCGGTCCACAAGGACAGAAACGCAAACAGCGCCCCTGTGGGCGCGAGCGCCCGGGTCATCATGCCAGACAGACGGGTGTTGAGCGTGAGTCCGAGCAAGGCCCAAAAAGCCATTGCCAGGTAAATCACCATGGACATCCAGGAAACGGGCACATGCACAAAGATGATGCGGTAACCCTCGCCCTGCTGAAAATCGGTGGGGGCCACAAACAGGCCTAACCAGAGCCCAGCCAAGCCGAGCGCCGTGGCCAGTGCGGCGCACAGCGGCCAGAGCCTTCCAGCCAGAGGAAAGAAAGTTTGCGGCGACGAAAAGTGGAACCAGTGGATCATTTTTTGAGACATGTCGCCCCTTTACTCCAAGGCAATGCGCAACGCGGCGGCGCAAGCCCAAGGACTGAAAAACGCAGCCAGCACGAGCATGGCCATCAAGATAGACAAATGCGCCGCAGCCCCCAGGCCAGCGGCCTGCGCCTGCACCGCGCCTGCGCCAAACACCAGCACAGGCACATACAGCGGCAAAATCAGCAGTGACAACAGCACATCGCCCCCGCGCACCCCCAGCGTCAAAGCCGCGCCGATCGAGCCAATCAAGGACAGCAAAGGCGTGCCCACCAGCAAAGTGAGGACCATCACCCCGATGGCATCGGCGTCTAGATCGAACAACAAAGCCAGCAAGGGCGAGAGCAGCACGAGCGGAAAACCAGACAGCAACCAGTGCGCCAAAATTTTGGCTGCCACCAGGCCCGTAAGAGACGAGGGCGACAGTGCCATTTGCTCCAGACTGCCATCTTGGTAATCTGCGGCGAACATGCGTCCGAGCGACAGCATGCTGGCCAACAAGGCACCGACCCACAAAATGCCTGGTGCCACCAGGCGCAAGGTTTTCAGTTCAGGGCCAATGCCCAGTGGGAAAAGTGCCGCTACCACAACAAAGAAAAAAACAGAAGTCAGCACCTCGCTCTTTCGGCGCAGCGCCTGCAAGACATCACGGCGAAGCACAGTGTTAAATGCGCTCATGACTTCAACCTGTAAGAGCGGGTTTGCCCGCCGCTCAAGACCAACGACTGGTGGCTGGTCATCAAGATCAAGCCCCCGCCGCTCAGGTGCGCGGCCAGCAGTTCGCACACCACCTGTTGAGCCTGCGTATCGAGCGCTACCAGCGGCTCGTCCAGAATCCAGAGGGCTTGCTGACTGCAGACCAAGCGCGCCAAGGCGACTCGGCGCTTTTGGCCTTGCGACAAAACCCGAACAGGCAGCGTCTCCTTGCCGCGCAAGCCCATGCGCCAGAGCGCTTGCTGCGCCTGCTCGGCGCTCAAAGTTTGAGCGCCTTTGATACCGGCATGCAGTTGAAGATTTTCAAGTGCAGAAAAATCTTCTTTCAGCGCCAGGTTGTGGCCCAGATAAAGCAATTCAGAATGGAAGCTTTCAGACGCATCAATGGGTTCTTGACGCCAAAGCACTTGTCCTGCGTCTGGCATGGACAGCCCGCAAGCGATGCGCAGCAAGCTGGTTTTTCCAGCCCCGTTTTGCCCTTCCAGGTGCACGCACTCGCCCGACGTCAACGCGAGGTCGACACCTGAGAAAAGGCGTCTGTCACCACGCACACAAGAAAGATCAACAACAGCCAACATTTGATCTTGATCATGGCTCGTCTGGTCGCAGCGCACATTGACGCACATCAATATGCCTCCCATAAAACGCAAGGGGCCTCGCGTGAGGCCCCTTTCGACGGGAGATGGATGACTAAAGAAGGCTTTTCTTATTCTTCAGGCTCTTCGTACTCTTTGGGCAATTGGTGCGCGATGCCTTTGTGGCAATCGATACAGGTCTTGCCTTCTTCTTTGGCCTTCATGTGTTTTTTATAAGGCGTTTGTTTTTGCAACTCTGGGCTCATGGCGTCGAAATTGTGGCAATTTCGGCATTCGCGTGAGTTGCTTTCCTTCATACGGGCCCACTCGTGTGTGGCCAGCTCCATGCGCTTGGCTTCAAACTTTTCAGGCGTGTCGATGCTGCCCGTCAGCTTGCCCCAAACCTCGAAGCTGGCTTTGGCCTTGCGGATCATCTTGTGCGTCCAGTCCTTGGGCACATGGCAATCAGAGCAAATGGCGCGCACGCCGGTGCGGTTGCTGTAGTGAATGGTTTCCTTATATTCCTTGTACACCGTGTCACGCATCTCGTGGCAGGTGGTGCAGAACTCCAAGGAGTTGGTCATCTCCAGGCCGGTATTGAAACCGCCCCAGAAAATGATGCCCGCAACGAACCCTCCTGCTGTCAAGGTCAGCAGAGAATATTTGGCGCTGGGGCGCTTAAGGAATTGCCAGAATCTTTTGACGATGCCGGGGTTGTCGTTGTCCATAGGGGTCCTCTTTCAAAACGGATGAAAAGTCCGGCACGTGTGCACCGGACTTTCGGCTCGAACTGGTGTCAGCTCCTGGGCCGCACGGCAGGTCAGAAGTTGTAGAGCAATGAAGCCAACAAGGCATCAAGCTTGTAGTTCGGAGCCAGCTGGTTCGTTGGCATCAGGCCAGAGGGACTGGCTTGGTACTGGTAACCGTTGTAGTAGTAGTCAGAGCTTCTCATCTCTTGGCGGATGTAGCGCAGTGCCAGTTTGGTCGACTTGTTCACTGTGTAAGTGCCCGAGACCTTGAACTGGGTCACATTGGACCGGATGTCAGGCAATTGACCGCAAGACAGGATCTGCGAAGCCGCGCAAGTGAGGCCGCCGGTGGTGACGCCTGCGTAGTTGAGCACAGTGGCGTAAACAGCGTTGCCTTTGGAGTAGGACGCATCGGCCACCAAGTCCAGCTTGCCGCCCATTAACCCTGTTTGCTTCAGACCCAAACCCAAAGTGGTGTCGTCGTCTCTCAAGCTGTTGCTCCATGTGGCCACCGCAGGCGAAGACAAGGCTGTGGCAGAAGCTGCAGCCGCTGTGGTCGAAAAACGCTGCAAGTTGGTCATGTCACGCTGGCGATGCTGCTGCGAAGCATAGGCATAGAGCGAACCGGTGTCACTGTAGCTGTAAGCGGCGTCCAGGTTCATGCTCCAGGTGTTGCCCTTTTGCACGCCATAGGCGCTGGCGTATTTGTCATCGGTCAAGCGCCCCCCCAATGTCAGCTGCAGTTGCTCGGTGGCTTGGAAGTTGGTCGTGGCCCGAACCGATTGCTGTGTTCGGCTGGCATCAAAGTAAGGCGAGAAACCGTAGTAATCGCCAGCATTCTGCCCCTTGATGGTCGTGTTTCCTGTGGCAGGCACAGGGCCTGGCACGGTGCCGTTAGCGCCGATGAACGCAGCGATAGCGTAAGGGTCGCTGGTGGTGACACGGTCGCTGTAGCCATAGGCCAGTTTGAAATCCACGTCGTCATTGAGCTTCATGCGGTAACTTGTGTCCAGTCGGTCATCCCGGCTGGACTTGGCGACCACGCAATTGACTCCAGCGGGGTAGTAGCCCAGAGCCCCCGAAGTGGTGACCGTGCCTGTGGCGTAGCTGTTACACCAGCGGTTGAGGTCTTCGTGCACATACCCAGCATGGAACACCTGGCCGGACTTGATCTTGTAGTCACCGGCCAGTTCCAATTGAGACTTTTTAGTGCTCAATGGTGTGTTGGGATAGAACGCGGTGTTGCCGCCACTGATGGCGTTGAAGTTATAAATGTGCGACGCTGTTTGGTTGTCACGCTCGTCGAATTTCAGCGAACCTGTCAGGGTCAACTGTGCTGTGGTCTGGTCGGTGATCTTGACATCCGCGTGGGTATTGATCACCTTGCCATTGAGCGAAGTGACTGGCATGGCTGTGACCATCGTGCCAGCCTCTGGTGCCACAAAGTTCGTGTTTTGCGTGTTCTGGGCATAAGAGAAATTACCCACCAATTTGGTCTTGGGGGCGAGCGCGTAGCCACCCGACAGGTTCAACTGGTTGAAGTCGTTGTTGGGCGCTGTGGACATGACCTGCATGGGCAGTGCACCACCTGCAGGCACTGTGCCTGAATACGCCTGGAAGTTCACACGGTCGTACCCGTTGCGGAAGAACGAGCCAAAATAACCAACGGTGAGGTGAGATTGGTCACCTTTCCAGTTCAAAGCCAGACTGAGGTTGTCGGTCTTGTAGTTGGTGGGCATGGGCAAGATGGAGACCACCTCACCGTTCACACCTCCCACACCCGCTGCACCAAAACCCATCAGCTTGGCACCAGTTTGGTCCAGGTGGTTGTAGTCAAAACTCAAGCTCAAGCGGGCATTGATGCCCATGCTGGCAGTGACCGCCGTGTTTTTGCGCGTGGTGGCAATGTCCATGCCTTGGAATGCCGCTTGCTGGGCCGCGCTCAACACGTTGGTGCCAGGCGCACCGGTACCGGTGGTTGTGACCAGTCCAAAGTTGGAAGGCAAGGTGTAAAGGTTGCCGCCCAGCGTGCCTTGGTAAGGCGTCTGGTACCCATTGTTCAGGTTGTGGCGCAGCTCGTCGTAGTCCAGACCGATCGACCATTCCCCTTGTTCACTGGTGGTTGCGCTCAAGGAGCGTGATGTCAGGCCAATGTCGTTGGCCTTGATAGACCAACGCTGGGTGCCCCCGTTTTCACGGTCGGTGTAAGCGCGGCCTTCGCGCACATTCAGATTGCCAATGAAAGATGCGCCGGACTGGTTCAAGCCGGTGTATTCACCGAACTTGGCTGTACCGTTGTTGAGGTTGGCCACTCCCACCTCCACGGTGTTGGTCGGCTGCGTCAGGGCGGCGATTTCGTCGTCATCGGCATAAACGTTCAGGGCTGTCAGGGCCAGCGCCACGGCGATGGCCACTGGGCTGAGCCGCATGGAATATTGACTGGTTTTCATATGCTTCTCCAATTCTTGACATCAGCGCTGGAAGTAGCCACCAGCTGGGCTGTTGGTGCCGTGGACTTGGCTATGGCAATTCATGCAACCACGGCCCACCAGGTTTTTGCTGGGGAACTGAGCCACAGCAGGTGATGCCGCATTTTTGGTCGCCAAGCCTCCTTGGAATCCTGCTGCATTCACACCGGTGGGTGTGCCGCTGGCATGGGTACCGTCATGGCATTCCTGGCAAAGGAAAGGCGCGCGAGATTTCAACAGGGGGGCGATGTTGGAGCCGTGTGGGGTGTGGCAATTAGCGCAGTCTTCTGTCACAGGCTGGTGCTCGAACAAGAAGGGGCCGCGTTTTTCAGCGTGGCACTGGTAGCAAGTCTCGGTCACGGTGTTCTTTTTCAGAAGTTTGGGGCCCGTGGAACCGTGTGGGTTGTGGCAATCTGCGCAAGCCACTTTGCCTTCTTCAAGGGGGTGGTGCGATATTTTTTTGCTGTCAGCACGTTGCTCTTTGTGGCA
Source organism: Comamonadaceae bacterium (assembly GCA_947372495.1). Taxonomy (GTDB): domain Bacteria; phylum Pseudomonadota; class Gammaproteobacteria; order Burkholderiales; family Burkholderiaceae_C; genus Limnohabitans_A. The sequence goes on from CANBTZ010000010.1 coordinate 14,734, forward strand.
GGTGTAGCAAACCTCGGTCTGGGTTTTTTTGCTCAGAACCTTGTCAGCTGGACGGTGCACTTGGTGGCAATCGTTGCAAGCCACACCGCTGGTCTGGTGTTTGCCACCGTCCCAATTGTTGCGCTTGGCATCTTTGTGGCAAGTCAGGCACTGACCGGCACGCTCTTTGTCTTCAGAGACTTTGAAAGCGCCTTTCTTGAAGACCACATCGGGGGCAGCACGGCCTTTTGTATTGGCGTCGCCCTTGACGTGCTTGTCGCTTTCGCCGTGGCAGGACTGGCAGCTGGGGGTACGGGCATCACCGCGTACGCCGTGCTTGGTCTGGTAAAGCGATAACACAGGAGCGTTTTCACTTTCGTCGTGGCACTTGGTACACACGGCGTCTTTTTTCAGCGCTTCTTTGGCGATGTTGGCCTTGCTGACACTCAGGTCAGGCAGATCGACCGCCAGGGCTGGCGCAGCAACAAAAGCGCCGCCCAACATGAGGGCGGCGAGTAACATTCGGATATTTTTCATTTTGGACTCTCTGATCTGTTGTTGGGGCAACCCGCGCTTTACTGCGCCAAGATCCACTGCACCAGGTTTTTGATCTGAGCCATGTCTTTGGGAGGAGAGGTCTTCACGATCTTGTGCTCTTCCTCATGGCCATCAGGGAATTTGGCTTTTTCGCCGCTGGTGATGTGTTCAATCAAGCGGGCTTCGGCAGTGGCCTTGCCTTTGTATTTCTTGGCCACTTCTTTGTAGGCCGGGCCATCTTTTTCTTTTTCAATGGCGTGGCATTTGAGGCAGTTGTTCTGCTTTGCCAACGCTTTAGCCGCCTCTTCGTCGAGCGCGTAGGCGGAATGGGTCATGGCCAACAAGGCTGCACCGGCCATCAAGGTGCTCATCACGAATTTCAGTTTCATCTTCTTCACCTCTTTACTTGGACTCAAGCGGGCTGGCGATCCAAAGACACCAGCGACTGTGAAGAATTTTGCAGATTTAACAGAATTGCCGATATAGGAAGCGGCTGAAAATCGGAGGCAGAAAACTCTGATATGCGGGGTAGGACTATTCCTATGCCGCCACCCCAAAGCCCTTATTGAGACAAGCCTTCGGTCAATCGGTGCTCCATCGCGTAGCGGATCAGGTCGACCTGGGTGGAGATGCCCATCTTGGAGTAGATGTGGGACTTGTGGGTGCTCACGGTTTTGATGCTGAGCGACAGCTCATTGGCGATGTCGGTCAATGAGCTGCCCCGCAGGATGTGGGTCAACACCTCGAACTCACGGTCTGACAACAAGGTGTGGGGCAAGGCGGTGGAGCTGGGCGACGCATCGGTGGCCAGAAGCTCAGCCACTTTGGCGCTGATGAAGACACCTCCCAAGGCCACTTTTCGCATGGCAGGCAGGATCAGGTCGCTGTCGCCCTCTTTAGACAGGTAACCATTGGCCCCCACCCGCAAGGCCCGAACGGCAAACTGCTCTTCGGGGTGCATGCTGAAAATCAGGATGGGTAATTTGGGGCAGGCATCGCGAATCAACTTGATCAGCTCCAGTCCATGACGCCCAGGCATGGACAGATCGAGCACGATCAAATCGAAGTCATGTGCCCGGACTCCTTCCAGCGCTGCATTGCCGTTGCTGGCCTGAGCCACCACTTCAAAATCATCGGTGTCTTGCAGAATTTTCCTCAACCCATCACGGATGATGGCGTGGTCATCGGCCAGCATGACTTTGAATTTCATGACAATTCTTTCTCAAAAACGGCCAAGGACAAGGGCAAACTGACGGTAATTTCGGTGCCCGGGCCGTCGCCGTGTCGCCCCACCTGAAAGACGCCGCCCATCGCCCTGGCGCGCTCTTGCATACTGGCCAGGCCCACGCCGCCTTTGCGCGGCACCACATAACCAACGCCGTCGTCGCGCACCGAGAGCACCAACTGCTCGTCCACGGTTTTAAGGCTGATGGACACATGGCGTGCCTGCGCGTGGCGCACGATGTTGGTCATAGACTCCTGCGTGATGCGAAACAGTGCAGTGGCCAAACTGGCGTCATGCACCTTATCGGCCGCAGCCAGGTCCATGTCCAAGACCAGACTACTGCGCTTGGCGATCTCTTGCGCTTGCCAGACCACGGCCTCACCAAAGCCCAAATCGTCCAAGATCGGTGGACGCAGCTCGGTGGAAATGCGGCGCACCGAAGCGATGGCTTGGTCGAGTGAATGTTTCATCTCCTCGACCTTCTCGGGCTCGGCAGTGCGGCCATCCTTGAGCCGACTGCGCAACCAAGAAAAGTCGAGTTTCAAGCCAGTCAATTGCTGGCCCAGTTCGTCATGCAGTTCTCGGGCAATGCGCGAGCGCTCTTGCTCGCGCACATCTTGCAGCGAAGCGGACAGCTCTCGCAACTGGGTGTTCATTTGTCTCAACTCGGCCTCCGCACGTCGATGCTCCGACACATCACGCAAAACGGCAGTCATCTGGACCTCGCCGCCCAGATGCGTAATCGAAATTGTGGATTCGATTGGAAACTCCACACCATCGGCGCGCATGCCCACGATGTCCAACTGGGGCGCCATCGTCCGCGACACACCCGATGAAGACGTGAAGTCCATCACATGGTGCTTGTGCAGAATTTTGAAGCGCTCGGGCATCAACAACCCGAGCGGCTGCCCCAGCGCATCGGCAGCCACACGTTTGAACATGCGTTCAGCTGCTGGGTTGAACAGCACGATTTTTTGTTGGTCATCGATGGCCACAATCGCGTCCATCACTGAGTCCACCGTGTGCTCGTAGCGGTTGGTGACCTGTTTGAGGGCGTGCGAGAGTGTTTCTTCCCGCTGCATTTCGCCAACCAGCAAAAAAGCGACCACGATGATGAAAAAACCAATCAGTCCAGCGCCCAGGGCAATGGGCACTGCCGTTTCACGCCAACTGGCCAAAGACAACTCTTCGTCGTTGGACACCCCCACCAGCAGGGGGTAATGACTCAGATGCCCCAATGCAAACACGTGGACACTTCCGTCCCCGCTGCGGTGCTGAATCAGTCGGACTTTATCGGTAGCGCTGGGAAGCTTTTCGCCACTGAATTCTGGCGAGGTGTTGCCCACCTGGTTTTCTTTGTGCGGGTTGCTGGCGATCAATGTGCCGTCTTCAAAGTACAACGACACCGAATGCACGCTATCGAGTGGGTTGGACCTGAAGCCTTGCTCGTACTTCTCCAGGTTCAGACCAGCGACCACCACGCCCTTGAATCGGCCTTTGGCATCCGTGACCCGCTTTGACAGGAACATCGACCAATTGCCATTGATACGGCTGCGCACAGGCTTGTCGATGTACAAGCCTTCGTGCACGGCTTCAGAAAACACCTTGAAGTAGTTGCGATCGATCACCGAGATGTCGGTCGACTGGCTCTCGTTGGAGACATTGACGATTCGCCCGTGCTCATTGACCAGGAACATCACCCGCAACTGTGGTACCCCCAAAATACGGGTGCGCAGCAGCAAGTGGATAGGCAAGCTGTCCAGCCCCAAACTCTCGCCAAAGGCGGTCTGCAAGCGCTCCTGAACGCCTGTCATGGCCAGGTCAATGGCTTCGACTTGCTGCTGGGCTTGCTCTGAATAGATCTCAGCCAGGCTCACGGCCTCTTGGCGGCTGCGAGTCAATTCACGCGAACGCATATCCAGCAACAACAAGCTGACTGAGACGGCGATGGCCAGAACGGCCAAAGTGGCCAGGACCACCACCGCATGGATGGGGCGATTGTTGACATGCATCAAGTGGATTCTGCAATCAGAACCCACCGATTCAGCGCCCACTCAGCGCCAATCGGCCCTGTCAGACGGTCTTTCTGACCAATGTTTGATTTAGGCCAAGGTTCTCAGCCGCACCGCCAACCAGCCATGCTCGTAAAGCGCGGCTGAGCCTACAAGTCAAAGAACCAATGCCTCGTCCGTGCGGCTCACGCCCCGGCTGTCGCGCCAGGACACGCCGATCTTGTCCCCGGCTTTGGCGCCTTTGACCGAGAACACCAAAAACGGGTTTCTGGACACGGCCGTGCCGCACTCCACAGAAAACACCAACTTGCCGTTCAGCGTGACATCGGCTTCCTGGATGTACCAAGCCGGTATCAGCTTGCCTGCGGCATCCTTGCGCAAGCCGGTTTCCATGTCATGGTTCATCAAGACGCGCACCTGGGCTTTGTCCCCAGAAGATTGCGCGCGGATTCGAGTGGCTTCGGTCATGGTTGCTCCTTGCTGGTTCAGGCGCCACAGCCGCTGAGGGTGACTTTGACTTCCTTGCGGGCGAAGAGCGCACGGCCATCGGCGAAGATGGCGACGGCATACACCTGTGAGGTCTCGGCCATCTTGAGCCGGGTTGAGAACTGAGCATCGACCGCATCGGTCAACACAAAGCGGGCCACCAACGCCGTCGGGTTTTTGTCGACCAACAGCAACATCTGCCGCACACCGGGCAGATTCGTGCCAAAACTGACGCCAACGGCTGCACCGTTTTCTGCCACATCGGGCACGGTGAGCGAGACGTCCTTGCTCTCGGTCAGTGCGCTCAAGTTCAGGGCCTTGGTGGCGTCTTGCACGCTGCGGGCATCGAAGGCGGGTTTGCTGTAGGCCAAGGCATCGACACCATAACCAGAGGCCAACAACAGACCAGCCAAGGCTACGGCACCTTTCAAAGGGGTCCGGCGAGGCAGGGCAAGGGCAAGGGCAAGGGCAGTAGTGTCAAAGTGACAGTAATTTTTTTTCATTAGGAATTCGGTATCGGCGGCCAGACTTGTCCAGCGGTTCAAGCAAGCCATCTCTCACCAAAGCGCTGATTTCACGGCTCACGGTTTCAAGTTTGAGATCCAGCATGGCCCCCATGTCTTGTCTTGAAAACAAGGTGGTGTTTTGGGGCTGTTCGGCGTCACGCATTTTCAGCGCCAAGCCCGCAACGCGCTGGCGCGCGCTACCGAAATTGAGTTCTGCCAGCCAATCGTCGGCATCCTTAAGTGCATGCTGCCATTTCTGCATCAGCCGCAAATGCAAGCGGGGCGAGTGGGCTGACAAGTGGTGCAGCACCGACAAAGGTATCCGGCATGCGCTGATGTCCGTGAGTGCTACAGCCTCAGTGTCGTAATGGGATGTGGCCAAGGCTTCGATGCCAATCACATCGCCTGGGCGCAACACGCGCACAATGCGCTCACGCCCATCTGCAGTCGATCGCACCAGTTTGACCAAGCCTTTACGTAAGGTAAAGACGCCCAGCGCCTGTTCACCTTCGTAAAAAAGGACCGCGTCGAGCGCATACGCTAAGTCATCAATGGGCGTATGGATTTGACCGAAGTCATGCTCATTGAGGTCAGAAAAAAGCACCATGTCACGAATGCCGCAATTGCGACAGTCCGAGGTACCTTGCCAAGCCGATTCGATATGAATGGGAATCACTATTTGAAATTTACCATGGGCCAATGCACCGTTCGATGGCCTGGGATCAGGCCAGCGTATCGGCCCAGATGTTGCGGGCCCAGCCCATGGCGTAAGTGCCTTCGAGTGTGCTGGCTTGCGCCGACACGCCGCCCGAGCCTGGCACGGTGAGCATGGTTTTTTTGTCGGCATCGTAGCGGTGAACGCTGGCCACATGGACCACTTCCGTGGCACTGACGAAGCTGTAGCAAGTGTTGTTGTAGATCGGCATCGGATTGACCTCTTGGCCCGTGAGCAAGGCCACCACCGCCGCAGCGCAGGTTTTGCCGTGCTGGTTGGCCATGTGACCCGACTTGGGCATGAGCGCAGCCGACAAGGTGGCATCGCCCAGCACATGCACGTTCTTGACGACCTTGGACTCGAACGTCAAAAAGTCGACCTCGCACCAGCGCTTGTTGGCTGTCGCCAGCCCAGCTTGTGCGGCCACATCACCCGCGCGCATGGCCGGAATGACGTTGAGCACTGAGGCCTTGAGGTCGTCATTGAAGTCGAACTTGAGCGTGTTGGTGGCCGCATCGACATCGACCACGTTGTGCCGAGGACGGTATTCCACGATGTCTTTGTAGCGCTCGCTCCAGGCTTTCTTGAACAAAGGCCCCTTGGAGGTCACGTCGTCGTTGGCGTCCAGGATGATGACTTTGCTCTTGGGCTTGGCTTGGCTGAAGTAGTTGGCCACCTGGCATGCCCGCTCGTAGGGGCCGGGCGGGCAACGGTAGGGGGCCATCGGGATCGACATGGCGAACACGCCCCCATCGGGCATGGCTTCGAGTTGCTTGCGCAAGGCCACGGTTTGGGCACCGGCTTTCCAGGCGTGCAGCACCTTGTCTTTGGCGCCTTCGCGGGCCATGCCGGGTAGCGTCTCCCACATGAAGTCCACACCGGGCGAGACCACCAGGCGGTCATAAGCCAAGCTGCTGCCACTGGCGAGTTGAACCAAGCGCTTGTCAGCGTCGATGCTGACCACCCGGTCCTGCACCAGCTGGACGCCATGGCGTTTGACCAGGTTGTCATAGGGCGTGGTGATGTCGGCCAGGGTCTTGCTGCCGCCAATCACCAAATTGGAAATAGGGCATGACACGAAAGTCGGGTTGGGCTCGACCAGCGTCACCTGGATGCCGTAGTCGGACCACATGCGGATGTATTTGGCGGCCGTGGCCCCCGCATAACCCGCACCGATGACCACCACCTTGGGGCCCTTGCCCGTGTCCAGTGAAGCGCAAGCGGAGACCAGACCCACGGCCCCAAGCGCGGAGCCTGTCTGCAAAAAATGACGGCGTTGCATGTGCTGTCTCCTCAACGTTTTTGGGCGGCAAAGTAAGCCGCTATGGCCACAATTTGCTCATCGCTGTAGCCCTTGGCCAGCTGGTGCATGATGGTGGCCGATGGCACCTTGCCGGACTTGAAGTCCATCATGCGCTGCACGATCACCTCTTTGGGGGAACCTGCCAAAGGCTGCATGGGGGCCAAAGCTTGGCCGTGCGTGCCGTGGCAGTTGGCACAGGCCGCTGCCCAGCTGCGCACCTGCAGCGCGTCAGGCGTCTGTGCACAGGCCAGCGCCGACGCTGCCAACATCAGCACGGCGGTCACAGCTTGCTGGATTTTCATGAAAAGTCCTTCTGTTGTCTCTGTGTGGTTCTTGCTTGAATACAAAAATCCAAGACAAGCCACCAAAACAGCGATCTTAGCGGCAGCCGCGCCCAGTCTGCGACACTTGAGGCAACAGTTTCACACACATGACCCCCTGCAATGCTGCGGGCAAACCAAGCATGACCAAACACCTGACCCTGAGACAACGGCTGTTCCTGATCCTTCGCTATGCAAGCGTGAAAGACAAATCGGCAGCATTGGCCTTTTCATGGGTCATGACCTTGATGGTCTTGCTCAACGTGGTCGCCGTGATTCTGGAGTCGGTGCCAGCGATGGAGCACGCATACCCACAGGCCTTTGCGTGGTTTGATGCCGCCTCCATTTTGTTTTTCAGCATCGAATACCTTTTGCGCATCTGGACTGCCGCAGAAAACCAGCGGTCACCCCAGACCACCGCCATGGGAAGACGCTTGCACTACATCTTTGGATTCCATGGGCTGATTGACTTGGTGGCCATCTTGCCTTTCTTTTTGCAATCACTGATGCCCGGCCTGGACCTGCGGGTGCTGCGGGTCATTCGGATTTTGCGCATCCTCAAGCTCTCGCACTACTCCACCGCGCTGGAAGACCTGATCGCTTCGATTTATGCCGAGCGGGACTCGTTCATCTCGGCACTTTATTTGCTGGCACTGTCGATCCTGATCGCGTCGTGCTTGATGTATTACGCCGAGCACAAACTGCAGCCCGCCCAGTTTGGCACCATCCCCGACGCCATGTGGTGGGCCATCGTGACCATCACCACCGTCGGCTATGGCGACGCGGTGCCTGTGTCGGGCTACGGCAAATTCATCGGAGCCCTCACCGCCTTGTCGGGGGTGTTCACTGTGGCCTTGCTGACGGGTATCGTGGCCTCGGCATTTGCCACGCGTGTGCGGCGTCAAGAAATCGAATTCACCACCGAGGTGGAAGAGCTGGTCAAAGACGGCCACATCGACGCCAAAGAGCAGCGCACCATAGAGCACCTGCGCAAGGAGTTTGGCATCACCGAAATCCACGCCAAAGCCATCGTGCGCCAAGTGATCGAAGAGTCAGCCTCAGGCGCGCACCACACCCACTGAAGCGCAGGATTTCAGCGGGCTTTGGCGTCAGCGCGCATCGACATCGCGCAAACGCAAGATGTCTTGGCGCAGGTCGTTTGACCAGCTTCGGCGGTCCCGCCCATGGGCCAGCTGCGGTTCGCCAAAGTGCACCACCGCCAAAATGGGCGGCGCTGTCAGCGTCCGCCAGATGGAGCCGATCAGCGTGTCATCGCCGATGTAGCAAGGCGCGAAACTGGACTCACCCGTGCGGGCATCGACAAACTTGAGCGACATGGGTTGCACCGGCGCTTCGGCCAAGATGGCCGCTTGGATCAGGTTGGCGTGAAACGGCAACAAGTCACGGCCATCGCTGGTGGTGCCTTCCGGAAACACCGCCACCACATCGCCGTCCTTCATCGCGTCGGCCATGTCCTTGACCATGCGCAGCGCATCCTTGCGGCTGGCACGCTCGATGAAAAGTGTTTTGCAGCCCCTGGCCAGCGTCCCCACCAGGGGCCAGTCTCGGATGTCCGACTTGGACACAAAGCGGCAATGCCGCGCCGCGTGCATCACCGAAATGTCCAGCCACGAAATGTGGTTGGCCACGATCAGTGCTGGGCCGGCCACCACCGGCTGCCCCAGCACTTTGACATGAATGCCCCAGAGCGCCAGAAACCGCAACGACCACACCTGCACACGCATGTCGCGCTGCTCGGGGCTCAAGCGTGGAAAGTGGACATGAACCCACCACATGCCCAACAGCACATGGCACAAGCCGCGCAGCAGTTTCCAGATGGCCAGCAATGATTTCATGCAGCGCTGCGGGCCTTGGCCATCAGGCCTCGGCGGCCTCGAAGGCCACATGGCCGCCCACCACCGTGGCCAACACACGGCCGGGCAACTCGTAGCCAGAGAACGGCGTGCTCTTGCCCTGGCTGCGCAGCGCCTGCGCCGTCACAGGCCAGTGGCCCTGCTCAGACAGCACACACACATCGGCCGCGCCACCCACCGCCAGCTGGCCCACCGAGCCTTGCAGCGTGGTCAGTGACGCCCCCAACACACGGGCCGGATCGGCCGTGATGCGTGAGAGCACTTGCGGCAACGGCACGCCAGATTCCTGACCCCACTTCAGGGCCAAGCTCCAGAGCAACTCCAGACCTGTGGCACCGGGCTCGGCTTCGGCGAAAGGCAAGGCCTTGGCGTCGGCGTCGACCGGGGTGTGGTCCGACACCAGCGCGTCGAGCGTGCCGTCGGCCAGGCCCGCACGCAAGGCATCGCGGTCGCGCTGCTGGCGCAGCACGGGCGTGAGGCGCGCACGGCTGTCAAAGTAGCCCATGTCGGCATCGGTCAGGTGCAGCGAATTGATGCTCACATCCGCCGTGATCGGCAAACCCTCGGCCTTGGCCTTGCGGATCAAATCCACGCCCTGGGCACTGCTGATGCGGCAAAGATGCACACGGGCTTGCGTGGACCGGACCAGTTCAAAAATCGTGTGCAAGGCAATCGTCTCGGCAGCCACCGACACGCCCGCCAAACCCATGCGCGTGGCCAGCGGGCCACTGGCCGCGACGCCTTTGCCCAAGTGCAGCTCTTGTGGGCGCAGCCACACGGCGTAGCCAAAGGTGCTGGCGTATTGCAAGGCACGTTGCAGCACTTGGGTGCTGGCGATCGGCACCTCGGCCTGAGAAAAACCCACACAACCTGCAGCGGTGAGCTGGCCCATTTCGGTCAGCACATCGCCTTTCAGACCCAAGGTGAGCGCACCCAGCGGTAGCACACGGGCCTGGTGCAGTTTTTCGGCGCGGTAGCGCAGCATCTCCACCAGACCCGGCTCGTCGAGCACCGGGTCTGTGTCGGGCGAGCAAACCAAGCTGGTCACACCACCGGCCACAGCGGCGGCCATTTCGCTCTCGAGCATGCCCGCGTGTTCTTGACCGGGTTCGCGCAAGCGCGCCGCCAAGTCCACCAAGCCGGGGGCCACGATGCAGCCTTGGGCGTCGATCACGCGGTTGGGCGTGAAGTCGGCAGGCGCTTGGCCCACTGCCACGATGCGGCCCGCAGCGATGGCCACATCGGCGGTTGTGTCAAAGCCGCTGGCGGGGTCGATGACGCGGCCGTTTTGAATCAGGATCTTCATGTTCTTGTTCCCCTCAGGCTTCGTTGCCGGCCACGATGCTCATCACCGCCATGCGCACGGCGATGCCGAAGGTCACCTGCGGCAGGATCACGCTTTGCTGACCATCCACCACCGCCGAGTCGATCTCGACCCCCCTATTGATCGGGCCGGGGTGCATGACGATGGCATCGGGCTTGGCCAGTTGCAGTTTCTCAGGCGTGAGGCCAAAGCTCTCGAAGTATTCTTGGCTGGAGGGCAGCAGCGCGCCACTCATGCGCTCGTTTTGCAGGCGCAGCATGATGACCACGTCGCAGCCTTGGATGCCCTCTTCGCGGTTGTTGAAGACGCGCACGCCCATCTGGGCCATGTCGGCGGGCACCAACGTTTTGGGGCCGACCACGCGCACTTCGGCGCAGCCCAGGGTGGTGAGTGCGTGGATGTCCGAGCGCGCCACACGCGAGTGCAGCACGTCGCCCACGATGGCCACCGTGAGGTTGGCAAAGTCTTTTTTGTAGTGCCGGATGGTGTACATGTCCAGCAGCGCCTGGGTGGGGTGGGCGTGTCGCCCGTCACCGGCGTTGACCACATGCACATGGGGTGCGACGTGCTGCGCGATCAGGTAGGGCGCGCCCGACTCGCTGTGGCGCACCACAAAGATGTCGGCGGCCATGGCGCTCAGGTTGGCGATGGTGTCGAGCAGCGACTCGCCCTTGCTGGCCGACGAACGCGCGATGTCGAGCGTGTAGACGTCGGCCGACAGGCGGGTGGCCGCGATGTCGAAGGTGGTGCGGGTGCGGGTGCTGTTCTCAAAGAACAGGTTGAACACGCTCTTGCCGCGCAAGAGGGGCACCTTTTTGACTTCGCGGTCGCTCACGCTGACAAAGCTCGATGCCGTATCGAGGATGTGCGTGAGGATGTCCTTGGACAAACCTTCGGTGGAGAGCAGGTGGATCAGCTCGCCGTTTTTGTTCAGTTGGGGGTTGTTGCGTTTGTAGAGCATGTTGTTTTCACCTCGTAGCTTGTGGCTGCGCTTTCAAGAAAGCGGGGCTTTGATCTCCACGTCAAAACTGAAATTGCCTGCCGCATCGCGGGCCAGCGCCAGCGATTGCGTCTCGGGCAGCGCCACACGGGCAGCGGCGTAGTCGGCCTGCACGGGCAACTGGCGGCCACCACGGTCCACCAGCACGGCCAGCTGCACACGGGCGGGTCGGCCGTAGTCAAAGAGTTCGTTGAGCACGGCGCGGATGGTGCGCCCGGTGTAGAGCACGTCGTCGAGCACCAGGATGTCAGCGCCATCCACCTCAAACGGCAGGTGGGTCTGGCCACCGGCCGCGAGGCCGCGCTGGGCAAAGTCGTCGCGGTGCATGACCGAGGACACCTGACCGGCCTCTCCGCTCAGGCCCAAGTCGCGCTGCAAACGCTCGGCCAGCCAGGCGCCCCCTGAAGTGATACCCACCAATCGGGTGTTGGCCTGGCACAGGCTGCGCACACCGCGCAGCAGCTCCTGGTACAGGGCCTCTGCATTCAAAGCCAAAGCACTCATGGCAGGCTCCTTAAAAATTGTTCAAGAATGATGGCCGCCGCCGCCGCATCGGCGTCTTTGGCGCCATAGGAATGCGCTTCGGTGGTGGTGTAACGCTCGTCCACCTCGTACACCGCCAAGCCAAAGCGGCCCCGCAGCTGGCGACCGAACTTGCGGGCGCGCAAGGTGTTTTCGTGCTCGCCGCCATCGGGGTGGGTGGGCACACCGATCACCAGTGCGTCGGGCTGCCACTCTTTGATGCGTTCAGCGACCTTGGCAAACCGGGCATCGCCCTCGGCAGCAATGGTGCCTTGCGGTGTGGCCGTCTTCATCAGGCGGTTGCCCACGGCCACGCCAGTGCGTTTGAGGCCGTAGTCAAAGGCCAAGAAGGTTTGCTGCGTCAGCGGCACGGCAACGGACTCGGACAAGCTCATGCGTGGCCTGCCTCAGGCGAGAGCATCCAGGCTTTCAAGCCCAAAAGGTCGAGTGCTTTTTCATACCGATCGGCCATGGGGGTGTCGAACACAACCCCCACATCCGCGGGCACGGTGAGCCAGGCGTTTTCAGCCAATTCGGACTCGAGCTGCCCTTTGCCCCAGGATGCATAGCCCAGCGTGACCAACACGCGGCGCGGGCCAGCACCAGACGACAAGGCTTCGAGCACATCGCGCGACGTGGTCATCTCCAAACCGCCGGGCACGGTCAGGGTGGATGCATAAATGGAGCCGCCGTCTTGCGCCGGATCGGCCATGTGGATCGGGTCATGGAGCACAAAGCCCCGGTCGGTCTGCACCGGGCCACCTTGCAGCACCGGGGATGCGGCCATGTCTTCGCGGCGCAAGGGCAAGTCCACCTTGTCAAACAAGTGGCGCATGGACAACTCGCTGGGCTTGTTGATGATCAGCCCCATGGCACCGCGCTCGCTGTGCTCGCACATGTAGACGACGCTGCGGGAAAAAACCTCGTCCTCCAAACTGGGCATTGCAATCAAAAAGTGATGCGTGAGCGTGAAGGAGGCAGAATCGGCAGACATGCACCGATTTTAACGGCCCCATCCTCGGGATGCCGGGTTGGCGCCACAGGTATTTACCGTCCATGGACACCCCTTTTTCGAGCGGCTTGGTCTGGTTGCGCCGAGATTTGCGTGCGCACGACAACGCGGCGCTCTACCAAGCCCTCAAACACTGCCGCCAGGTGCATGTGGCTTTTGTTTTTGACACCGCCATCCTGGACGCCCTGCCCCGCGCCGACCGGCGGGTCGAATTCATCCGCGAATCGCTGGTGGAACTGGACCAGCGCCTGGCCGAACTGGGCCAGTCACACAACACCCAGGGCTGCGGCCTCATCGTGCGCCACGGCGTGGCCGAGCATGAAATCCCCCAACTGGCACACCAACTGGGCGCGCTGGCCGTCTTTGCCAACCACGACGACGAGCCCGCGGCCCAACTGCGCGACAACCATGTGCGCGGCCGCCTGGCCGACCACGGCATCGCCTTTCACAC
>CANBTZ010000011.1 GCA_947372495.1 Comamonadaceae bacterium
TAGACGCACTAGTTTCAGGTACTAGCGCTGCGAGGCGTGGAGGTTCGAGTCCTCTCCTGGGCACCAATCTTATCCAAATAAGATGACAAAAAGCCGATGATTAACATTCATCGGCTTTTTTGTTTTTATGCCCCGCTATTTGGCGTTTACGCCCAAGAACAACGGTGCGTTACTGTACAATCAAGCCTTCCTGAGATGCCCAGATGGCGGAATTGGTAGACGCACTAGTTTCAGGTACTAGCGCTGCGAGGCGTGGAGGTTCGAGTCCTCTTCTGGGCACCACAAAAAACAAAAAGCCGATGGTTTACATCGGCTTTTTTGTTGTCAAAACGCCAGAAAGCGCCTCCACTCACATCGGCTGCGCGACGAGGTCGTGACCCTCGACCCCGACAATGCGGGCGCGGGTGAACTCTCCAACCTTCAGGGTTTTGCTGATCTTCTCAGGCGGCAACAAACGCACCACGCCGTCGATCTCAGGGGCATCGCCATAACTGCGGCCCACACCGCCTTTGCGGCCCATGGCGGGCGCCGAATCGACCAAGACCTGCATGTCCAAGCCCACACGCTGGTGCAACCGAGCAATCGACACCTCTTCGGCCACGGCCATGAAGCGTGCACGGCGCTCTTCACGCAAGGCTTCGGGCAGCATGCCGGGCAAATCGTTGGCTGTGGCGCCGTCAACTGGGCTGTAGGCAAAGCAGCCCGCCCGGTCGATCTGCGCTTCGCGCAAAAAGTCCAAAAGGTGCTCAAACTCTTCTTCGGTCTCGCCCGGGAAGCCGGCAATGAACGTGCTGCGAATGACCAGCTCAGGGCACAGTTCGCGCCAGCGCTGGATGCGCTCCAGGTTCTTCTCGCCACTGGCCGGGCGCTTCATGCGCTTGAGCACATCGGGGTGGCTGTGCTGAAAAGGCACATCCAGGTACGGCAGCACCAGGCCTTCGGCCATCAGCGGGATGATGTCATCCACGCTCGGATAGGGGTAAACGTAATGCAGACGCACCCAAGCACCGTGGGCTCGGGCCATCTCGCCCAGCGTCTGCACCAACTCCAGCATGCGGGTCTTGACCGGCTTGCCGTCCCAAAAACCTGTGCGGTACTTGATGTCCACGCCATAGGCCGAAGTGTCCTGGCTGATGACCAACAGCTCCTTGACGCCGCCCTCAAACAAGGCCTTGGCCTCTTTGAGCACATCGCCAATCGGGCGCGAAACCAAGTCGCCACGCATGGAGGGGATGATGCAAAACGTGCAGCGGTGGTTGCAGCCTTCGCTGATCTTCAAATAAGCATAGTGGCGCGGCGTGAGCTTCAGGCCCGCCTCGCCAAAACCGCCCGGCACCAGATCCATGAAGGGGTCATGCGGCTTGGGCAGGTGCGTGTGCACAGCGTCCATCACCTCTTGCGTAGCATGCGGCCCCGTCACAGCCAGCACACTGGGGTGCATCTCACGGATCATGTTGCCGCCGCCCTCACCCATCTTGGCGCCCAGGCACCCGGTCACGATCACTTTGCCGTTCTCATTCAGGGCTTCGGCAATCGTGTCCAGACTTTCTCTGACAGCATCGTCGATGAAGCCGCAGGTGTTGACGATGACCAGATCGGCACCATCGAATGTTTTGGAAGTTTGATACCCCTCAGCACTCAGCTGGGTGAGGATCAATTCGGAGTCGGTCAAGGCCTTGGGGCAACCCAGGCTGACAAAACCCACTTTGGGGGCAACGGTGCTTGCAGAAATTTCGCTCATGCCCTGATTGTCCCAGCAAAACCGCCCCAA
This sequence comes from Comamonadaceae bacterium, assembly GCA_947372495.1. Lineage (GTDB taxonomy): Bacteria > Pseudomonadota > Gammaproteobacteria > Burkholderiales > Burkholderiaceae_C > Limnohabitans_A. The sequence continues at coordinate 1,772 of CANBTZ010000011.1, forward strand.
ACCCTTTCACAGGTCGGAACACCCACACCGTTCAGGGCTTGAGTCCCAGCACACCCAGCATTTGTTCGGTGTTTTTTTGCATTTGCTGCTGCAACTTTTCCTGCATCTGACCCATGACGGCGGAAGAAGGTTGCAGCATGCTGCTCAGCATGTTTTGCAGCAGCGGAGACTGCCATTGCATGAACTGCCCCCACTTTTCAGCCGTCAAACCATGGCTTTGTTCACCCATGCGCGACTGCCAATCGGTGAACATCTGCAGCTGCCCCTCCAAAAATGTGCCCATGTAGCCCTGCATGGCATGGCCATAAAAGCGAATCAAATGGGCCAACACCGCTTCACTGAACATCGGTGCGCCAACAGCCTCTTCTTCCAGAATGATTTGCAGCAAGATGGACCGGGTCAAATCTTCGCCCGTCTTGGCATCGCGCACCACCACGGGCTCGGAAGCCATGACCAAGTGCTTGATCTCGGCCAAAGTGATGTAGGTCGATGTTGTCGTGTCGTACAAACGCCGATTGGGGTACTTTTTGACCACGCGGGCACGGCCCTGCTCGGGCGCCTGACCGGCAGAATGAAACGGCGTTGATTGGATGGACACTGAAGAAGACTCCCGGGGGCGGACGATACGACCGATTTGCTGCGTTGCAACAGGCATTTTAGGCAGCCCCCAGAGCGCACCAGGCAAAGGAATACCCTAAGAAAAAAGGGCAAGCCGTTCGGCTTGCCCTTTGGAGTCTGTCCTTGAGTGGGGCTTTTATCGCGAGTACAAGCCCACGCCACCTTGCCCATAGGCCAGGTAACTGTTGCTGTAAGTCAAACCCGCATCTTTGCCATAGCGGATCAGACCATACAGGTTGCTGGTCGTGCCGCTCGTACGCGCACCAGACCACAAGACACTGCTGGCATCGGCACTCAAATTGCCCGTGTAAGCGGCGCCAGCGTCCCCCACAGCCACAAATTGACCTGAAGGAGAAATCACCCGATTCAGGCGCGGATTGCCCGCCAGCGTAGACAAAGTCCACGTCAATCCAGGCCCTGCCGTCGCCACCTTGCCACCATCGCCAACAAGCGCCACCGAGTAACTGGTGGAAATGGAAGTCACCGCAGGACTGCCTACACCGCAGTCGAGTGTCGACGTGGTGTTGACCAGTACTGAAACACCGCGCCACGCGGTCGACACCGATTCGAGACCCAAGTTTTGGGCGGTCCAGGTGATGCCATCCAAGCTGGTGTAGACCGCACCGGCATCACCCACGGCAATCCAATAAGTGACGGTGCTTGTCACTGCAGGAAGGGTTGTGGTGACACCCGGTGAAATGGCCACGGCATTGAGGTTCTGCGTGATGTTGGTGGCCTGGGCCGTCCAGGTGATGCCGTCGCCAGACGTCAAGACCGTGCCGCCTTGGCCCACCGCCATCAGGGTTGCGCCGCTGAAAGTCATCGCCTTCAAACTGGTGTTGCTCAGAGACACTGCGCTGTTGACCGTCGAAGCGGTCCAGGTCACGCCATCGGTGCTGTAAACCACCGTTCCGGCATCTCCAATCGCGACAAAGCGACCATAGGCATAGGTCACGTCGTTGAGCTGACGACCAGCCGCCGCCGCAGGCAAGCTGCGGCTGACCCAGGTTTTTTGGTTGTCAGAGCTGGTGTACAAAGCACCACCATCTCCGACTGCCACAAACAGATAGGCCGCGTATGCTGTGTTCAGCGAGCTGGGAATGGCACCATAGGTCACAGCGCGGATGTTCGCTGAGTTGGGCAGGTTGCCCAACGACGCCCAAGACTGGCCCGCCAAGCGTGGCGTTTGGGTGACGGGTGTTGCACCCACGCCCCCTGGGCCACCGTTGGTACGGGCATTGACAGTGAAGGCGTATTTCACATCATTGCGCAAGCCCGTCACGTTGAAAGGTGGCGTGACCAATTGCCCCGCAAGCGAAGTGTCACCGTTGTAAATGCCAGCGCCATCTCGGGCCGTGCTGTACGCATTGCCGCCGACCGTGGATGCCCAGCTCTTGGAGTCAATCGCGTCCCCAGGCGCACACAACACCCAATACTGAACGCCCGGCTGAGCTGTCCAGTTCAGGGTCACCTGCGTATCGCCGTTGCTCTGCACAGTCAGATCGGTGGGCGGGCCAGCAGACTGGCCTTTGCCGCCGCAGGCAGCAAGCAACACACTCAACAACAAAGCGCTATAGCGAATCCATCTCATGGCGACAATCTCAGTGCGAAAGTTTGAATTATCAGCCAAGCCGGACGCATTCCAAGCCCCTTGACACAGCTTTACTGCCATCGCCGGCGGTTTTTTTAGGGCAAACACCGAGGACAGACCCATTACCTGCGAAAATACGCAGCTATGTTCACCGGAATCATCACCGGCGTGGGGCGAATCGTCGCCATTCACGACCTGGGTCGCTCTTTACAACACGGCAAGCGCCTCACCATCGAGGCCCCCGCCGGGTACCTTGACGACGTGGGCCTGGGCGACAGCATCGCCTTGAACGGCGCTTGCATGACCGTCACCACCTTCAGCCCCGAGAGCCGTCAGTTCACGATCGACATATCCGCCGAATCGCTGGACAAGACCAGCGGGCTGGACCAACCCGGGCCGATCAACCTCGAAAAAGCGCTTCGCGCCCATGACCGTCTGGGGGGGCACATCGTGTCCGGCCACGTCGACGGCGTGGGCACCGTGAGCCGTTTTGAGCAGATCGGCGAAAGCTGGGCGCTGTGCATACTGGCCCCGGTGGCCCTGGCCAAATACCTGGCCTACAAAGGCTCGATCACCATCAACGGCGTGAGCCTCACCGTCAACCAAGTCAACGACTTGGCCAACGGCTGCGAAGTCAGCATCAACCTGATCCCGCACACCGTGGACAACACCGCCCTCGGTCACCTGAAAGCAGGCAGCCCGGTCAACCTCGAAATCGACACCGTCGCTCGCTACGTTGAGCGCATGCTCAGCGCAGGCCTGACCCAGAAAGACAAAGCATGAACGCCCCAGCGCAACTGACCCCTGTGGCGATATCGCCCGTGGAAGAGATCGTGGCCGAGATGCAAGCCGGCCGCATCGTGATCCTGGTCGACGAAGAAGACCGCGAAAACGAAGGCGATTTGGTGCTGGCCTCTGACCATGTCACCCCCGAAGCCATCAACTTCATGGCCCGCTTTGGCCGAGGCCTGATCTGCCTGACCCTCACCCGCGAGCGTTGCGAATTCTTGAAGCTCCCCCCCATGGCCGCGCGCAACGGCACCTTCTACAGCACGGCCTTCACCGTGTCGATTGAAGCCGCTGAAGGCGTGACCACCGGCATCTCGGCCGCCGACCGCGCCAAGACCGTGCAAGTGGCCGTGGCCAAAAACGCGGCGCCCACCGACTTGGTGCAGCCGGGCCACATCTTCCCGCTGCAGGCGGTGGACGGCGGCGTGCTCATGCGCGCAGGCCACACCGAAGCCGGTTGCGATTTGGCCGCCATGGCCGGTTGCTCACCCTCGTCCGTGATCTGCGAGATCATGAAAGACGACGGCACCATGGCCCGCCTGCCGGACCTGCAAATCTTCGCCGCCGAACATGGCCTGAAAATCGGCACGATTGCCGACCTGATCCAATACCGCAGCCGCAACGAAAGTCTGGTCGAGCGCATGGGCAGCCGGACGCTGCAAACCGCCCACGGCGAATTCACTGCACACGCCTTCCGCGACCAACCCAGCCAGACCGTGCACCTGGCCCTGGTCAAAGGCCAATGGTCTGCCGACACCGAAGTGCCTGTGCGCGTGCACGAACCGCTGTCGGTGCTCGACGCGCTGGAAGTCAACCGCTCCATGCACTCCTGGAGTCTGGACACCAGCTTGCAATACCTCAACGCCCAAGGCTGCGGCGTGGCCGTGCTGCTCAACTGCGGCGAATCGGCCGACCAATTGCTCGCCCAATTTGAAGGCCGCGCCCGCTCGGCCCAAGCGCCTGAACGCGGCAAGATGGACCTGCGCACCTACGGCGTAGGCGCTCAGATCCTGCGCGAATGCGGCGTGCAAAAAATGAAGCTGATGGGCAACCCCCGCCGCATGCCCAGCATGACCGGCTATGGCCTTGAGATCACCGGCTACATCCCCAAACAATAAGAAAGAACACCATGCTCGACGCCAACAAAGGTCAGACCCAGGAACTCAATGGTGAGTTCATGCACATCGGCATTGTGCAAGCCCGCTTCAACGAAGACATCACCAACGCGCTGGCCAAGGCCTGCATCGAAGAGCTCGAAGCCATGGGCGTCACCAGCATCGACCACGTCATGGTGCCTGGGGCCCTCGAAGTGCCCGTGGCCCTGCAGGCCATGGCCGAGCGCGCCGAATACGACGCCCTGATCGCACTGGGCTGCATCATCCGCGGCGAGACCTACCACTTCGAGCTGGTGGCCAACGAGTCAGGAGCAGGCGTGAGCCGCGTGTCGCTGGACTACAACCTGCCGATCGCCAACGCCATCCTGACCACCGAAAACCTCGAGCAAGCCCTTGCGCGCCAGACCGAGAAAGGCCGTGACGCGGCCCGCGTGGCGGTGGAGATGGCCTGCGTGATGGAAGACCTCTCAGCCGATTTGGCCGAGTTGGCTGACGAACTGGACGACGGAGAAACCGCGTGATGAGCGACGTGAACAGTTCGGCAGAAGACACCACAGCAGCCCCCAAGGCTGTTGGCACCCGCAAATCGTCGGCCAAGCCCGCACGCAGCCGCTCGCGCGAATTCGCGCTGCAAGGCCTGTACCAACACATCGTCGGGCGCAATGAAGCGGCCGACATCGACGTATTCACCCGCGATCTGTCGGGCTTTCACAAAGCCGACTCGGCCCACTATGACGCCCTGTTGTACGGCTGCGCCGAGCAGGCTCAAGCGCTGGATGCGCTTATCGTGCCCAAGCTGGACCGCACACTGGCCGAGATTTCTCCTGTTGAACACGCCGTGATGTGGATCGGGGCCTACGAACTGCAACACTGCCTGGATGTGCCTTGGCGCGTGGTGCTCAACGAATGCATCGAACTGGCCAAAGACTTTGGCGGCACCGACGGACACAAATACGTGAATGCCGTGCTCAGCGGTCTGGCGCCGCAATTGCGCCCTGCCGAGGTCGCTGCAGACCGCGCCTCTGGCAAAGCCCGCGACTGACCCCCATTGGCCCCCTCTCAAGCCATGCGGATTGCCCAACGCGCACAGCGGATTGAACCCTTTTACGTGATGGAAGTGGCCAAAGCCGCCTCGGCTTTGGCGCGTGAAGTCGCCCACACCGACCGCCCGGTCATCTTCCTGAACATCGGGGAACCCGACTTCACCGCGCCTGAGATGGTGCAAGCAGCTGCGGCACAAACCATCGCGCAAGGCGCGACCCAATACACCCAAGCACTGGGGACCGACGCACTGCGCCAAGCCATCAGCGGCTGGTACGCCAGCCGCTTCGGTGTCGATGTGCCGGCTCGCCGCATCATCGTCACCGCAGGCGCATCGGCCGCACTGCACCTGGCTTGCCTGGCCCTGATCGAGCAAGGCGACGAAGTGCTGATGCCCGACCCCAGCTACCCCTGCAACCGGCATTTTGTGAGCGCCGCCGAAGGCACCGCCGTGCTGGTGCCCACCACGGCAGCCGAACGCTACCAACTGAGCGCCGCCAAGGTGCAGGCTGCCTGGGGGCCACACACGCGCGGCGTGTTGCTGGCCTCCCCTTCCAACCCGACGGGCACCTCGATCGACCCGGCAGAGTTGCGGCGCATCCACGAAGTGGTTCAGCAGCATGGCGGCGTGACATTGATCGACGAAATCTACCTGGGCCTGAGCCACGACGAAACCTACGGCCAAACCGCTTTGGCGATCAGCGACGACATCATCAGCATCAACAGCTTCAGCAAGTACTTCAACATGACCGGTTGGCGATTGGGCTGGCTGGTGGTGCCTGACGCCTTGGTGGGCGTCATTGAACGTTTGGCGCAACACCTGTTCATTTGCCCCAGCACGATTTCGCAACAAGCGGCGCTGGCCTGCTTTGAACCCGAGAGCCTCGCTATCTATGAAGCGCGCAGGGCCGAATTCAAAGCTCGCCGCGACCATTTCATCCCGGCACTCAACGCCTTGGGCCTCACGGTGCCTGTGCAACCCGATGGTGCTTTTTACGCCTGGGCCGACTGCAGCGCCGCCTGCGCCAAGCTGGGCCTCAAAGACAGTTGGGACTTTGCCCATGCCGCCTTGCACCATGCCCATGTGGCGATCACCCCTGGGCGGGACTTCGGTACGGCCGAGACAGCCCGCTTCGTGCGCTTTTCCACCGCCAACTCGATGGCCGAGCTGCAAACCGCCATCGATCGCCTGAAAACCTGGCTGCAACCATGACCCCCGAATCCACCCCCTTCGGCTTTCCCCTGCGGGTCTATTGGGAAGACACCGACGCTGGCGGCATCGTGTTTTATGCCAACTACCTCAAGTTCATGGAACGCGGTCGCACCGAATGGCTGCGCGCGCTGGGCTTCAACCAGCAGGTCCTGCGCGAGCAGGTTGGCGGCATGTTTGTCGTCAGCGAAACCGCCGTCAAATACCACCAGCCCGCGCGCCTGGACGACGCCCTTTGGGTCACGGCCCGCGTGCAAGATGCCGGTCGTGTGAGTCTGACCATTGCCCAACAGGTTCTGCTGCATCGGCAGGACCAGCCCGACGCCTTGCTGGCTGAAGGCACCATTCGCATCGGCTGGGTTGACAGCCACACCTTGAAACCGGGCCGCATTCCGGCCCCTGTTCTGGAAGCTCTGAAATGAACGACATGTCCATTGTCTCGTTGTTGCTGCACGCCAGCTTTGTGGTTCAGATCGTGGTCGGGCTTTTGCTGGCCATATCGGTCGCCAGTTGGACCGCCATCGTGCGCAAGCTCGGCGCCATCAAACGCATCAAAAACCTCAACGAAGAGTTCGAACGCGAGTTTTGGTCCGGCACCAGCTTGAACGAGCTGTTCAATGCCGCCAGCCAGAACGCCAAACTCGGCGGCCCGATGGAACGCATTTTCGCCAGCGGCATGCGCGAGTACCAAAAGTTGCGTGAGCGCCGCATCAGCGACCCTGGCACCTTGCTCGACGGCGCACGCCGCGCCATGCGCGCCAGCTTCCAACGCGAAATGGACGTGGCCGAATCACAGCTGGCTTTTCTCGCCTCTGTCGGCTCCATCTCGCCGTATGTGGGCCTGTTTGGCACGGTCTGGGGCATCATGCACGCCTTCACCGGCTTGGCCAGCATGCAGCAAGTGACGCTCGCCACCGTGGCCCCCGGCATCGCTGAAGCCCTCATCGCCACGGCCATCGGCCTGTTCTCGGCCATTCCCGCTGTGCTGGGCTACAACCGCTTCTCGCACGACGTGGACCGCATCGCCATCAAGCTGGAAACCTTCATCGAAGAGTTCTCCAACATCCTGCAGCGCAGCCTGGGTTCGTCGGGCCCCAGCGGCTCGGCCTCCGGCCACTGAAAGGAGCCCGCATGCCTGCCGTTTCATCCCGAGGGCGCGGCCGCCGCACCATCTCCGAAATCAACATGGTGCCCTTCATCGACGTGATGTTGGTGCTGCTCATCATCTTCATGGTGACCGCCCCCATGATTGCGCCCGGCTTGGTGGACCTGCCCACCATTGGCGAGGCCAAAGAACAGCCTCAGCAACTGATCGAGGTGGTGATCACCAAAGAAGAAAAACTGGAGTTGATCGTTGACCACCAAACCGACGGTCGCAGTCTGCTGTACCCACAAGCAGACCAACTGATCGATCAGATCAAGGTGTTGCTGCAAAAGACCCCCAACACCAGCGTCGGCATCAAAGCCGACAAAACGCTGAAATACGAATTTGTGGTCGAGATTTTCGACAAGCTCAAACGCGCAGGCATTGAGCGGGTGGGCTTGCTGCTCACGGTCAAGCCCTGAGCCCATGGATGTGAATTGAGCGCCGCAGACCGTCACCCCTCCGAATTTGCCCCCCCACCGCAAGAAGGGACTGGGCGCTCATTGGCATGGGCCATCTTTGCGCACATCTTGCTGTTGGTCGCCTTGGCCATGGCCACACGCTGGTCCACCCAGACCATCACCGTCAGAGCCGAAGCTGAAATCTGGTCCAGCATGCCGGAAATGGCTGCGCCTAAACTGACCGAATCAGCGCCGGTACCCCCGCCAGCACCTCCTGAGCCTACACCCACGCCAGCACCCGAACCTCGTCCAGTGGCAGTCAAACCGGCACCCGCGCCTGAGCCAGCCCAAACCGAGGCTGACATTGGCTTGATCAAAAAGAAAAAGAAAGAAGAAGAAAAGAAAAAAGCCGCCGAGAAAGAGAAAGCGGATAAGGCGGAGAAAGAAAAAGCCGACAAGGAAAAGGCGGACAAGAAGCGCAAGGAACGCGAAAAAGAAAAGGCCGAACAGGAAAAAGCCGACAAGAAGGCCAAGGAGCAAAAAGCCAAAGAAGACAAGGCCCGCGAAGAGAAAGAGCGCGACAAGAAAAAACAAGCCGAAGCCGACAAGCGTAAAAAAGACGAGGCCCGCAAGGAGGCTGATGCCAAGGCCGACGAGGCTCGCTCGGAAGCGCTGCGCAAGGAAAACCTCAAACGCATGCAAGGCCTGGCCGGTGCATCGGGCAACGAAAACGCCACGGGCACCGCGCTCAAGTCCTCAGGGCCGTCGGCCAGCTATGCCGGTCGTCTGGTGGGCCGCATCAAGCCCAACATCTCTTACCCCGGCGATGTGGTGGGCAACCCGCGGGCCGAGGTCGAAGTCAAAGTCAGCCCGGACGGCACCATCCTCAGCCGCCGCATCGTGCAAACGAGCGGCAACAAAGCCTGGGACGACGCTGTGCTGCGCGCGATCGACAAAACCGAAGTCTTCCCCAAAGACAGCGACGGGCGCGTGCCCTCTGTCATCGTGTTGGGGTTCAGGCCGCTGGACTGAAACGGGTCGACCTGCGGCGCACCAAACAAAAGGGCCCCGAAGGGCCCTTTTTTACTGGCGCAGTGCCTGCGCCTGGGTGTGCTGCAAAGCTCACTTCTTCTTGTTGACTGCGGCCTTGAAAGCTGCGCCTGCAGAAAATCTAGGCACAGTGGCTGCCGCAATCTTGACAGACTCGCCCGTACGCGGATTTTTGCCGGTGCGTGCCACACGCTTGGCGGCTTTGAAAGAGCCAAACCCAATCAGCTGAACATCTTGTTTTTTAGCCACCGTCTTGACGATGGTCTCCAGCACAGCATTGAGTGCCCGAGCAGCACCCGCCTTGGTCAAATCATTTTCATTGGCAATCGCCTCGATCAATTCAGACTTATTCAATGGTTTCTCCTGGTTCAATAAATAGGGAAGATGGCCATCAGCACATCACTTTGCGCTGCAACCGCCAGTGGCGCCTGGGCTGCAAACCACCGTAGCACCCATGCCACTGTTGGTTGCCTTGACTTTCGTGACCACCCCAATCTGCTCTGGCGACAAAACCTGCAGCTGCGTCGGCGTCAGTGCCTGGACCAATTCAGGCCTCAAGGCTTGCAACTGCTGCGGACTGAGGCCAGACACTTGGCCTGGCGTCAGCGCCTGCAATTGCGGAACCGTGAAAGCGCCGACCTGATCGACCGAAAGACGGCCCATGTTGTCTACCGTCACACCCGCCAACTGCTGCGGCTGCAACACCGACAACTGCAACGGAGAAATGGTCTGCCACTGCGACGCACTCAGGTCGCTCACTTGCGTTGGCGAGAGGCTGACCACCTGACTGGGCGGCAAAGTGACCACCACCGCATCCACCATTGGCGCCACGGCCACCACATTGGACTGGCCTGCAGGGCTCAGCGTCGTGCTCATGCTGCCACCTTGGGTGTTGGCATTGCCGCCAGCAGCGCTGCGTACCGACAGCAATGCCTGCTGACCAACCGATAGGGTGGCCTGCTGCACTGGCGACAAAGCAGCCACCTGCGCAGCGCTCAGGCTGCCCAACTGGCTGTTGCTCATGTCCTGCACCTGGCGAGACGTCAAGGAGCCCAACTGCACAGGTGTCAGCGCCAACACCTGTGTCGTGTTCAAAGCACCCAGCACGCTTGCCAGCTGGCCTGGGTTCAATTGGGCGGTCTGATTGACCGACAACGCGCTCAACTGTCCCGAGCTCAGCGCAGCCAACTGATCGCCGGTCAGCGACACGGCCATCTGCCCAACCTGAGCACTGCTCAGGCCACGAATCTGCGAAGCGGTCAGACCCGACAACTGCGATGCATTCAAAGCCGCAGCCTGATTGGGCAACAAAGCAGCCCACTGCGCCGTGCTCAATGCGCCAACTTGATAGGCTGTCAAACCTGTCAACTGCGTGGCCCCCAATGAGGACAGCTGGGAGGTCGTCAAAGCACCCAGTTGTGCGCTGCTCAGTGCACCCATCTGCGTACCGGACAAGCCTGCCAGTTGCACAACACCCAACGTAGACACTTGAGTTGCAGTCAAGGCGCTCAATTGTGTCTGACTCAAATTAGCCACCTGTGCGGCTGACAGACCCGCCAACTGGGCTGCACCCAAAGCAGTGACCTGGGTCGCAGTCAATGCGCCCAGTTGTGTAGGGCTCAAGCCGCCCAACTGCGCAGCCGACAAACCGGCCAACTGAGCCGGGCCCAATGCAGCCACCTGATTGGCGGTCAAAGCGCCCAACTGTGTGCTGCTCAAACCACCCACTTGCGTGGCCGACAAGGCCGCCAATTGCGGCGTCCCCAGCGTGGCCACCTGACCAGCGGTCAGGCCACTGAGTTGCGCATTGCTCAAACCACCCAGCTGCGTGGCCGACAAACCAGCCAGCTGCGCTACGCCCAATGCCGCGACCTGAGTGGCGGTCAAAGCGCCCAGTTGTGCTGTGCTCATTGCGCCCACCTGCGTGGCCGACAAACCCGCCAGCTGTGCTGCGCCCAATGCGGCGACCTGTGTCGCCGTCAAGGCACCCAACTGCGCACTGCTCAGGCCAGCCAGTTGAATGGCCGACAGACCGCGCACCTGTGCAGCACCGAGCACAGCCACCTGACTGGCCGACAGCGCGCCCAACTGCGTGCGGCTCAGTGCACCCAGTTGCGTGGCCGACAAGCCAGACAGTTGCGAAGCATCGAACGAAGCCAGATCACCAAACGACAACGCGGCAATTTGTGCGGCATTCATGGCCGCCAGATCCGACGCCGTTGGTGGTGGGGGTGGAGGGGGCGGCGTGTTGCTGTTGCTAGGACTAGAAGTCGGCAGCGCAGCCACGGTATATGTGCCAAGAGGTAAGGCCAGAGTGCTAGGTGTCCTGTCCACCACGGCCGTAAACGTGTGCTGACCAACACTCAAGTTTGAAGGCAATTGAAACGTAAACGGCGACGACCCGCGGGCAACTGCCAAGCTGATCACGAATGGTGCACCAATCTGTGTCGGACCCTCATATATCGTGTAGGTACCATCTGGCCACTGATTTGCTTGAAAAGTAACCAAGCCCGTCGAGGAGTAAGTCGGCACAGGCAAGCTGGGCGGACTGCCACTGCCACCAGCAGAACCATTGCTTGAAGATGACGCTGCAGTGATCACGATCGGCGATGCTGAAGTCACTGTCGTGCCCAGGTATGTCAAGCCCCCTTTGGTCAAAGTGTAGCCGTACGAGTAAGTGCCTACCCCAGTCAATGCCGAAGCAGGGCGGTACGACCAGACGCCTGTCGTGTAGTCCACCGTCACATCGCTGGCTGCAATGGCGGTACTTGTGGGCATTCCACCTGAAGCGGCCGCGAAGGTTTGCGTCAGGGTGACGAAGGTGGTCCCCACTGGCAAAGTTCCTGACACATAAGGCCTGCTGCTGGATCCACTCCCCGATGTGACGGCTGTTGCCACCAGGTTGGGGTTGGGCAGATAAAGACGGCCCGTCGATCCCCCGGTGTAGGAAAGACTGCCACTCAAGACGGTCTGCCCCATGGATGCGGTTGCGGCAACTGATCCTGTACCAGAGATGTCATTCGTCGCAGTCGATGACAACATGCCAAATACCAAAGCGCCGTTGTTGACCACAGGGCCAGCGCTCAAGCTGCCCCAGCTGCCTTGAGCACCAGTGGCACCGAATTGCAGTGTGCTGCCCACATCGATGGTGGTGGTGCCGGTGTACGTATTTGTACGGGTTGAAAGATCGCTAGACCATGGATTAAAGACCACGGTGTTGCCACCCGTCACCGTCACCCCACCCGTGCCAGAGATATGACTGTCGATACGGACCGTTGGCGTGGTGCTGTTCACGGTCAGCAAGCCATTGAGGACTATATCCATGGTCGCGGCATTGGTGATCGCCGTGTCGTACTTCAAGGTACCGCCACCCGAACCAATGGTCAACGTGGTTGTGGGCGCGCCGGACATCGTTTGGAGAGGCAAACCTCCAGTGAACGAAGGATCCAGCAACGTCGCACCGTTGTTGATAGAGATGGTGTTAGAGGCTGAAATGGTCCCATTTAACGCAGCCTGACTGCTATTGGACGAACTGAATTTGAGCGTACCGCCATTGATGACGATGGCTTTGTTATACAAACCGCCGGCGGTTTGAATTTCCAAAAGGCCCACACCTTCTTTTTGAATCGTGCCCATGCCGGAGGTTAGGCCGGCGATTAATTTACCGGTTGGTGCGGTTGCACCGGTTGAAAGCAGCAATGTAGATGCGCTGCTGCCCATGGAAATTAAAAGGTCACTTGGCGCACTGACATCGCTGCCACTTTTGATCTCTCCGGGTGCAATCAAACTCAGCGTTCTGTTGGCAGGGATGGTGTAAATGAATTTATACAGGGTGATGTTGCCTGCATCAGTGCCACCGTCGCCTGTAGCACCCGCTTGCAATGTGACGTTGCCATTAGTCAATGCATCATTCAGTGTATTCACGTGAATGACACTTGTGGCTGCGCTCTGGTAATTGGTCGAACTGGTCGTTAATGGAGTTCCAGCTGTGCTTGTGAAAATGGCACCCGGGCCACCGACGTATGTGACATCAATGTTGTAGGGGTCTAGCAACCATTGACCTGCGTTGCCTTGTGCAGCGTTGGTTGACACTTGGACATTGTCTACATTCAGGTAATGACCCGAGGTTTCGACCTGCCCGCCGTTGCCACCGAGAGGAGCCGCCTCGGCTTTGATGCTGCCGTTGGCCCAAGTTTGGCTGTTGGCATTCTTGACGTCGCTCCACAACACCACCTTGCCACCGTCACCTTGCTGGGTGGCGTTGGCATCGATGGTCGCGCCTGCTTGCAAGTTGACGGTGGTGGCTTGGCGCAGCTTGCCGCTGCCTTGCCAGTCTCCGCCCACCAGCACCGTGCCGCCGCCGGCGGCGCCATTGGCACTGATGCGGCTGGTGCCTGTCAGGGTGATGTCGTCACCTTCAAGGGTGACCACACCGCCTTTGTGGCTGATGCTGTTGGCCTCCAAGCTACCGCTGTTTTTAATCACACCAGCTTGCAGTTTGTTCAGGGCCACAGCCGACAAAATAATTTGGCCGTCTGGGGCCTGCACGGCTTGTTTGTTTTCAATCAAACTGGCAATGGCGCTGGGCGTGGTGGTGATACCCGCCAAACCGCCCGCACCGTTGAAGTTGAGCGTGATGGCTTCGCCGGCGGCCAAGGCCACGGTGCCCGTCTGCGCCACGATGACGCCGGCGTTGCGCACTTCAGGAGCGAGCAAGGCGATGTAGCCGCCCAGTGCCGCGTTCAGTCGGCCATCGTTCACCACTGCGCCTGTGGCGCCGTTGCGGGCAAAGGCCATGTTGCCGGCTATGAAGTCGTCATCGCTCACGCTGTGCGTGGTGGCGGTCAGCGCGCCCACGTTGGCTTGCGCTGTGGGCGAGAAGTAAATGCCGCTGGGGTTGCTCAAAAAAACCTGTCCGTTGGCGTTGATTTGGCCAAACACTTGGCTGGGGTTCTGGTCGGCAATGCGGTTGAGCGTGACGGCATTGGCGTTGGGCTGGTTGAAGGTCACGCTGGCATTTTGGCCAACATTGAAGCTGTTCCAGTTGATGAGTGCGCGCTGGCTGCTTTGGTTGATGGTCATGGCCGCAGATTGCGCGCTGCTGGTCTGGCCGATGCTGGCAGTACCGCGCACCACTGCACCGCCGGTGGGCAGCTGTGTGGCTGCTGGCGGTGCCTGCTGGGCATGCGCCATATTGGCAATGCCCGCCAACGCGATGCTGGCCAATGCACCCGAGACACGGCTGCTGGCGCGACCGCCTTTGGTTTTGCCGCGCGTGGCCTCAGAAACCACATGCCAACCCTGGGTCACACAGGACCAAACCAGGCGGTAGAAACGATTGAGAGTAGCGTGTCCGTTCATGGAGGTACTGCCTTAAAAAGAGTAGGTGGCGTTGAGCCACAGGCGGGTGAGCGTGAGGGTGCCGTCACCGTCCATGCCGGTGCCGGTGGTGGCCAGGGGGTTCGAGCCGATGCGGCGTGCCAGCGTGGCACGCATCTCGGTGCTGGCCTGAGGCGTCCAGGCGAGCGAGACGCCGTAGCCCTTGAGCGTGATGTCGTTGGGGCTTGTGCCCGAATTCAGGTTGCCCGATCCGTTGGCCCATGTGTTGTGTTTGAAGGCCTTCACCTGTCCGTAGTCATAGAACCCGGTGAACGTCAGACCCACGTCCAATTGCTGGCGCAGCTCAGCAGTCAAGAGCTGGCCGTCGGCACCACCGCCTTCGCTGGTGGGGTAGGCGCGCACGCCGCCCGCACCGCCCAGGTACAGACGTTCGCTGCTGTCCAGGTTTTTGTTGGCACGCTGCACGTTGAGTGCCACATAGCCGTTCAGGCTGGGCGAGATGGCTTGCAAGCGGCTCAGGCCTGCGCGCAGCTTGCTGAAGCTGCCCGCAGTGGCAGGGCCGCTGGCATCTGTGGCCTGGTTTGCTGAACCTGCCAAATTGACTTTGCCTTGGCTCAAGCCCAGCGAGAAGTTGTTGAGGCCTCCACCCTGCCAGTCGTCGCTCTGGCTGGCGCTGAGTGCGAGGTTCAGCACGCCCAGGCCATAGCGAGAGGCGCTGGCACCGTTGGCGTTGTTGTCAAAACGCTTGGCGTCGTAGCTGGCCGACATATAGACGTTCTGGCTTTGGCTGCGCAGCCAGGGGTAGCTCAGGTCCAGGCCGTTGGCCATGGCTGAGCCATGGGCATTGAGACTGGCAAAGTCACCCACCAGTTTGTAGGCCAGGCGCGTAGCATGCACACCAGCGCGCAAGCCGTTCACGCCCACAGGTGCAGACCAGGCCAGCCGTTCGAAGTCGCTGCCCTGTGTCTTGAGGCCCGTGAGCTGGATCTGATCGCCCAGGCCAAGCGGGCTGTTGACATTGAGGTTGGCGAGCACGCGGTTGGCCCCTGTCGAGCGGGAGCCGGTGTTGTCCAGTGTCACGTCACCATTGACGCCGGCGCGGTTGGCTACGCCCAGCAGCAAGTCGGTCTGGCCAGGCTGCTCGCCTTCAATCAGGTTGCCCACCACGTTCAGGCCCGGAATACCGTCAAGCAACAGCAATGCACGGTCAATGCTTTGGGCTTGCACCGGCTGGCCGGTGGCTTGCGCGGCTTCGACCATGGCTTGCAGCACCGCCGGGTCAAGGCGGCTTTGGCTGCCTTGCACCAGCGTTTTGCCAAAAGTGGCCTCCACAATGCGCAGGGTGACCACGCCGTCTTTGACTTCTTGCTTGGGCAAGCTCACGCGCACGAGCCAACCCGCATCGCGGTAGGCATCGACCACGATGTCGGCGATCTGGCGCAATTGGTCCAGGTCGTACTGACGACCCTGGTAAGGGGCAACGATGGCCTCGAGCTGCTCGGCGCTCAGGCGGGTGCAGCCTTCAAATGCAAAGCGGTCAACCGACAAGACCGTGGAGCCTTCGCGGGCAGGGCTCAGGGCACGTGCCGTTTTCGGTACAGCTTGCGTTTTTTGAACGGGCGCCGTTTTTAGATCTTGTTCGATTTGTCGCTGAATGGCACCGGCGTCGGGCGTGGACTGAGCCCAGGCGGCCGTGCCCCAGAAGGACATCAGCAGGGCAGCCGCCAGCCCGGATTTTTGGTTTGCATGCATTCGTAGCACCTCATGTTGAACTTGAATGGCGACAACGATAGGGAATCAAATATGTCAAAACCAACATAAACCAACAAAATCAACAAGACCCAACAGACCCATCCTGTACAGTCAGCCACAAATCACACTGCCATTGACTTCACCATGCCACGACCACCTGCTGCGTCTCTTCTTCGCCTCTGGTTCTGGACCTGGGCTGTGGTTTGCGTGCTGCTCGGAGGCTGCAGTCGCCCCGAGACCTCACCTGACCAAGAACGGGTCAAGTCACAACAATGGCTGATGGACAAATCCGGCAGTGCCACGCTGTCAGACGTTCAGGCGGCCAGCAACTGGCAACCCTTGCCCGAATGGAAAAGCTGGGGCTATGGCCCTGAGACGATTTGGATTCGTCTGGACCTGAGGGCCAGCGACATGGTGACGTCATCGCCGTGGGTGGTGCAGGTCAGGCCGCCCAATCTGGATTACGTCACGCTGTATGACCCAGTCAATGGTCTGGAACAACACACAGGAGACGCCCTGCCCCCCAACGACACCGAGTTGGCGAGCATCAATTTGACTTTTGTCATTCCGGCCATGCAACGTGAACGCACGGTCTACCTGAAAGTGCAGAGCATCAGCACCCGGGTCATGCATTTGACCGTGATGCCATACGGTGTAGCTATGCAGAAAAACCGATCTCAAGAATGGCTGATCGGCGCCATCATTGCCATGTCAGCCGTTTTTGCACTTTGGGCATTGGTGCAGTGGTTTGACACACGTGATCGGATCGTGGGCGCCTTTGCTCTCAAGGAGTTGATGGCAACCGTCTGGGGGTTCTTACTTTTAGGCTTTGGACGGGTAGCCATCGGTCCTTGGTTTCCAGAAGGGGTGCTTTCGAACTTCGGATCTACCAGCTTTCTCTGGCTGATTTGTCTGACACTGTGGTTTTTGACCGTTCTGAACCAGAGCTATAAACCCTCTCGCATCGCACTTCGCATTTGCTATGGTTTGGCAGCTTTCCTGGTCGTGCTGCCAGCGGGCGTGTGGATAGGTCAGCCCTATCTCGCGCTCATCATCGGCAACGTCTGCATCACGCTGGTCACTGTGCTGGTGCCCATCACCTTGCTGACGGCGCGGCACAGTGAGATTTTGCAACCCATTCCTTTGAAATTCTTGTTGTTTTATTTGTGCTGTTACAGCACGTTCAACAGCATGCTGCCGCTGATCCACCTAGGACTCATTGATGCCAGCTTGATCAGTATTTTTGGCACGTTGGCATACACGGTATGCGATGGCATCATCATGTTCATGCTTCTGCAATTCCGCGCCAGAAGCTTGCAAAAAGACCATCAGCAAGTCACATTGGATCTTCACCTCAGCCAGGAGAAAGCGAGTGTCGAGGCACGCCATCGCGAAGAGCAAAGTCAGCTGTTTGCCATGTTGGCCCATGAGATGAAGACCCCGCTGGCCACACTGCGCATGTGGATGGACGCGGGCCAGCTCAAGCGCGATGCGATGGAGCGAGCCATTACCGACATGAACCAGGTGATCGAACGCTGCGTGCATACCGGTCAGCTGGCCGATCAGGGGCTGGAGGCGGTTTACCAACGGGTCAACCCTGGCGAACTCACTCGCAGCTGCATCCTGGCTTGTCGTGCCCCTGAACGGGTGGACTTTGTCGCACCAGAGACCAACATACTGCTGCACACCGACGCACAGATGCTGTCCATCGTGCTGGGTAATCTGCTGGACAACGCCTGCAAATACGGCGCACCGCAAAGCCGCATTCAGATCTCGCTAGAGCCTGCTCAAGACAATGGCCGCGCCGGCTGGCTCTGGCGTGTGGCCAACCTGGCAGGCCCGGTCGGTCTGCCCGCTGCAGAGCGTCTGTTTGAAAAGTATTACCGCAGCCCTCAGGCACGTCGACTTACAGGCTCGGGCTTGGGCTTGTTCCTGGTCAAGGGTTTGCTGAATCTGTTGAAAGGCACAATTCACTACGCCCCAGTGGGCAGCCATGCCGTGTTCAGCGTCTGGATTCCAGCACACCCTGTTGAACGTTAGCAATTGTTGGGAGTCCAGCTCAATAATCATCAATATCGTCGAAATTGACAAAGTCGTAAACACAACGCCATGCTAGACGCCGCACTGAAGATTCTGCTGATCGAGGACAACGACGAGTTGCGCGAAGCCACGCTGGCCTTTCTGCAAAACCAAGGACACTATGTGCGCGGCGTACCCATGGCTGAAGAAATCGACGATGTCACAGGTGGTTTTGTGCCCGACGTGTATGTGATCGACCTAAACCTGCCTGATGAAGATGGTCTGAGCCTAACGCGTCGACTGCGGGCGTCGCACCCCAATGTGGGCATTGTGATCACCACAGCGCGTACACAAATTGGCGACAAGGTGATTGGCTATGAAAGTGGCGCCGACCTGTACTTGACCAAACCAGTTCACCCGCAAGAGCTAATGGCCGGTATCAGCGCTCTTGGCAAACGGCTAAGAACCGCTTCAGCTCGAAAAGACGCACTCGTGCTCCACCTCTCGCGCCTTCACCTTGTGGGACCCGATGGCATGGTGGACCTGACAGCCAGTGATGTACAGATTCTGTGTGCCTTGGCGCGTGCGCCCGGGCAGAGTCTGGAGCGCTGGCAACTGGCCGAAATCATTGGGGCTGGCACAGAAAATATGCCTACAGCGGCAACAATGGAAATGCGCATCGCCCGCCTGCGAAAGAAGCTCGCCAGCGCCGGAGCCGCGCAGCCGAGCATCAAGGCGCTGCACAAGGTGGGCTACACCTTGTGTTGCCCTGTGGTGCTGCAGTAAGGGCTGTCGTCGCCTCATGGGCATGAGGCATGGCCTGAAGGCTATCGCGACGGGGGCGTCGCTCCTACGTAAGTGGGTATTGCGCCTACATGGACACGGTGCGCATGGCCAGCATGTTCGAGCCGTCGTCATAGACGATCTGCGCCTGGCCCTGATCAGCCTGCGCCATCCAGCTGGCCAGAGCCGCGTCTGAGGGAAAGAATTTGGCCTGCTCGCCCAGGGCCAGTTCGGCCCGCGCACCCAAACTGTCGTTGCGCCGCTCCAGCGTCAGGCGAACCGGCAGGCCTTTGATGAGCACACCGTGTTCCGACTCCTCGCGCTGAGCGGGGAACTCCTTGACCAAGCGGGCGATGTCGGGCGCGCGGCCATTCACCGCCACACGCAAGAACTTGCCATAGCGGCATCGCGCCTGCCCCAGGTCCATGATCTGCTCGATCTTGAGCCTGAAGCCCCCCGAGAAACGATCGGCCTGCATCTTGGCCATGACGATGATGAGTTCGTCTTCTTTGAGGGTGTTTTTAGATGAATTGATCAGGTTTTCGTCGGCCGTGGCTTCCATCACCGCCGATTTGTCGTCGAGCTTGAAGATCGCCACCTTGCCACGCTGGCCATTGATGACACGCAGGTCGCTCACGATGCCCGCCAGCAACTGCGGCTCGCGGCTGTCAATCAGGTCGTCTATCTTGCGGCGGGCAAACTGGCGCACCTCACGCTCGACCGCATCGAACAAGTGGCCCGACAGGTAAAAGCCCACGGCGGTCTTTTCTAGGGTCAGGCGTTCCTTGATGCCCCAGGGCAGCATGTCGACCAAGTCGGGCTCTTGGGTGCTCGAGCCATGCGAGTCATCACCCAGCATGTCAAACAAGCCGCCCTGGTTGGCGTTGGCCGAGGTGGCGTTCGAGAACTCAAACGCCCGATCGATGCTGGCCGACAAGGCGGCGCGGTTCATGTGCAGCGAGTCAAAGGCCCCCGCCTTGATGAGCGCGTCCACCGTGCGCTTGTTGATGCGGCTGCGGTCCACGCGCACAGCGAAGTCAAACAAGCTGGTGAAAGGGCCACCTTCGGTACGGGCCGCCACGATGGCGTCGATGGCTTGTTGCCCCGTGCCTTTGATGGCACCCAAACCATAGCGGATGACCTTGTCGGTGACTGGCTCAAAGCGGTGTGTGCCGCGGTTCACGTCGGGCGGGTCGAAGGTGATGCCGAACTTGACCGCGTCTTCGTAGAGCACCTTGAGCTTGTCGGTGTCGTCCATTTCCACCGTCATGTTGGCGCAGAAGAACTCGGCGGTGTAGTGCACCTTGAGCCAGCCCGTGTGGTAGGCCAGCAGTGAATAAGCAGCGGCGTGCGACTTGTTGAAGCCGTAGCCAGCGAACTTTTCCATCAAGTCAAAAACCTCGTCGGCTTTGTCTTCGGTGATGTCGTTCTTGGCCGCGCCAGCGCGGAAGATGGCGCGGTGCTCGGCCATTTCTTCGGCCTTTTTCTTGCCCATGGCCCGGCGCAGCATGTCCGCGCCACCGAGGCTGTAGCCCCCCAAAATTTGGGCGGTTTGCATCACCTGCTCTTGGTAGACCATGATGCCGTAGGTCTCGCTCAGCATCTCGGCCACCAGCGGGTGCGGGTATTCGATCACTTCGCGCCCGTGTTTACGGGCCACAAAGCTGGGGATCAGGTCCATGGGCCCCGGGCGGTACAGCGCGTTCAGGGCGATCAGGTCTTCCAGGCGGCTGGGGCGGGCGTCGCGCAGCATGCCCTGCATGCCGCGACTTTCAAACTGGAACACGGCCTCGGTCTTGCCGTCCGAGAACAGCTTGTAAGTCGGCACGTCATCGAGCGGGATGTTTTCAAAGGCAAAATTTTCCTGGCCCTTGTGCCGCTTCATGATGAACTCGCGGGCGATCTCCAAAATGGTGAGCGTGGCCAGGCCCAAGAAGTCGAACTTCACCAGGCCTGCGGCCTCCACATCGTCCTTGTCGTACTGGCTCACCGCCGATTCGCTGCCCGGCTGCTGGTACAGCGGGCAAAAGTCGGTCAGCTTGCCCGGCGCGATCAGCACGCCCCCGGCGTGCATGCCGATGTTGCGCGTCATGCCTTCGAGCTTTTGCGCCAGCTCGATCAAAGTCTTCACATCCTCTTCTCGCTCGATGCGCTCGGCCAGGATGGGCTCCATGGCAATCGCATAGTTGTTCTTGTCGCCCTCTTTGGGCGAGGCGGGCGGGTACTGCAGCGTGACCGACATGCCCGGCTTGTTGGGGATCAGTTTGCTGATGCCGTCGCAAAAGGTGTAGCTCATGTCGAGCACACGGCCCACGTCTCGGATCGCCGCACGCGCGGCCATGGTGCCGAAGGTGGCGATCTGCGACACCGCATCGCGCCCGTATTTGTCCTTCACATAATCGATCACCCGGTCGCGGTTGCCCTGGCAAAAGTCGATGTCGAAGTCGGGCATCGAGACCCGCTCGGGGTTCAAAAAGCGCTCGAACAGCAGGTTGTATTGCAGCGGATCGAGGTCCGTGATCTTGAGCGCATAGGCCACGAGAGAACCCGCACCCGAGCCCCGGCCCGGGCCGACCGGGCAGCCATTGGCTTTGGCCCACTGGATGAAGTCACCCACGATCAAGAAGTACCCCGGAAAACCCATCTTCAAGATGGTGTTCAGCTCGAATTCGAGCCGTTCGACATAACGCGCTCGCTCTCCGTTGCGCTTGGCCTCATCGGGGTAGAGGTGCAGCAAGCGCGCCTCCAGACCTTCGAACGAGACGTGGCGGAAATAGTCGTCCACCGACATCACCACGCCATTGACGGGCGGAATCGGGAAGTTGGGCAGCTGCGGCTTGCCCAGCACCAAGCTCAGGTTGCAGCGCTTGGCGATTTCAAGGGTGTTGGCAATGGCACTGGGCACATCGGCAAACAAGGCGCACATCTCTTCGGTCGACTTGAAATATTGGTCGCGGGTGAAGCGGCGCACACGGCGCGTGTTGGCCAGAATTTCGCCTTCAGAAATGCAGACCCGCGCCTCGTGCGCTTCGTAGTCGTCGGGTGCCAGAAACTGCACTGGGTGGGTCGCCACCACGGGCAGTCCCAAGCGTGCGGCCAGTTCCACTGCGCCTATGACCTGCGGTTCGTCCTCGGGGCGACCTGCGCGCTGCAGCTCAAGGTAGAAGCGGTGCGGAAAGATCGAGCCCAGTTGCAGCGCCACATCGGCGGCTTTGTCGCGATCACCTTGCACCAGCGCCTGCCCCACAGGCCCAGCCTGCGCACCCGACAACAGAATCAGCCCTTCAGAGAGTTCTTTGAGCCACGCCAGCCGGATCACGGCCAAAGCCTTGACCACACCCTGCGTCCAGCCCCGGGCCAGCAATTCGCACAGGTTCAGGTAGCCCTGGTGGCTTTGCACCAGCAAGCTGACTTTGGTGGTGGCGCTGGCGTCGCCCCCCAAGCCTTCAAGGTAGATCTCAGCACCCAGGATGGGCTTGACGCCTTTGCCCCGGCCTTCTTTGTAAAACTTGACGCCGCCAAACAGGTTGTTCAGATCGGTGAGCGCAAGCGCGGGTTGCTTGTCCTTGGCAGCCTCTTTGACCACCTCGTCAATGCGGCAGGTCGAGTCAACGATGGAAAATTCGGAATGGAGGCGCAGATGGACAAACATAGGCCTTCATTGTAGGTGCGGGCCTGCCTGTTTTACCCCTTCCGGGACGGTGATTTCCCCCTCTTGACGGCCCCCAAAAACCGGCTGCAAACGAAGTGCTTCAGCCTCAGTCGCGCAGCACGTCCAGCACCTCGGAGCGGAACTCCCGGCCGTACAAAATCAGCACCACCAGCGCCGTGGCAATCACCAGCGCCAGCGGCGAGAAAAACCAGGCCATGGCCGCAAACGAAAAGTAATAAGCCCGCAGGCCGTCGTTGAAGGTCTCTGCAGCGGCCCCCACCAGCCGCCCTGCCCGCTGGGCCAAAGCCAAGCGGTCATGCAACCCGACCTCAAACTCTTTGGCTGGGGGCATGGCCCCGATCACCAGCGCCACAAAGGTGTATTGGCGCATCGACCACGAGAAGCGGAAAAACGCATAGACAAAAATGCCCACCAGCACCAGGATCTTGAACTCGAACACCAAAATGGGGGTGGGCTCGGCAAAGGGGATTTCACGCACCAATTCGGCCGCTTTGTCGGTGGTGCCTAACAAGGCGAACAAGCCGCCGATGATGATGATGGTGGTCGACGAGAAGAAAGACGGCGTGTGTGACAGGTTTTGTGTGATCAGGCCATCGAGCATGCGCGGGTCACGCGAGGTGGTTTGCAGCATCCACTTCTGGCGGTACATGTTGGTGGTGGCGATCAGGCTCTGGTCCCGCAGGCCCCGAACCTTGGCCACCCAGGCGTAGCCAATCCACAGACTGAAAAAGAGGAACAGGGCCAGCCAGTCCGTCCACGGCAACATCGAAATGATTTTCATGGCGTGATCCTAGCAAGAGCCGCGCCTGTGAAATGCTTGCCCCATGAAAAAAGCCAGAACCTTTCGGTTCTGGCCTGGACAGCTTCAGTCCTTGGACCTCTCAAAAAGAGGCCACAGATCAACCGCGCAGCTTGGCCGCTACAGCCGCGACGCGCTCGCCGTAGGCTTTGGCGGTGTCCAGATCACCCTGGGGGATGTCTTCGGCAGGGCTGGTCGGGCCGACTTGCGCCATCACGCCAGAGTTGGAGCCGATGCGGTTGATGGTGCCGTCGTTCATGGCGGGCTGACCGACCCAAATCATGCCTTGCTGTTGCGACAAGGTGATGAAGTATTGGATGGTCGACAACTTGTCGCCGCTGGGGCTGGCCGAGATGGTGAAGCCGCCAGCGACCTTGTCTTTCCAGGCGCTGGTGAACCAACGCTTGGAAGTGGCGTCGGCAAACTTCTTGAACTGCCAAGAGGCCATGCCCATGTAAGTGGGCGAGCCGAAGATGATCGCGTCGGCCGCATCCAATGCGGTCCAGTCGGCATCGGTGATGTTGCCGTCTGCGTCGATGGCGATCACTTGCGCGTTGGCGCCTTGGGCCACAAATTGGGCGACGCGCTGGGTGTGGCCGTAGCCGGAATGGTAGACAACAACTGTTTTAGCCATGAGAAAACTCCTTGGGGTTAAAAAAAGGATAGGGGAAAAAGGAAAGAAAAAAGGGGTCAGGCCGCCAGATCGAACACCAGCACTTCGGCGTCTTGGCCTTGGCTCAAAGCCAAAGACGATTCGGCTTGCAGCATGGCGGCGTCACCGGCCTGCAAATTTTGTCCGTTGACCTGGAGGCTGCCGCGCACCAAAAACACATAGCCTTTGCGCGCGGGGTTGAGCGGCAGATCGGCGGTCTCAGCGCCATTAAAAAGACCGGCAAACATGCGGGCATCGGCGTGGATTTGTACCGCGTATTCGGCAGCCTGCGCGTCTGCCGCCGGGGCAGCAACCAAGGCGAGTTGGCCGCGTTTGGCGCTTTCGGGCACGGTTTTTTGCTCGTAGCCGGGGGCGATGCCTTTCACATTGGGCTCGATCCAAATTTGCAAAAAGTGGGTTGACTCACCTTTGGCGTGGTTGAACTCGCTGTGTTGAACGCCACTGCCCGCGCTCATGCGCTGTATGTCGCCGGGCGGAATGCCTTTGACGTTGCCCATGCTGTCCTTGTGCGCCAGGTTTCCCTCCAGCACGTAGCTGATGATCTCCATATCGCGGTGGCCATGCGTGCCAAAGCCCATGCCGGGAGCAATGCGGTCTTCATTGATCACGCGCAGGTTGCC
>CANBTZ010000012.1 GCA_947372495.1 Comamonadaceae bacterium
GTGCTGGTGTGCGCGTCGCTGAACTGCTTGCACATGGTGGCGCGGGCCAGCAGTTCGGCAGGCGCGATCATCCAGCCTACGCGCAGACCGGGCGACAGCACTTTGGAGAGCGAGCCGCAATGCACCAGCAGCTCACGGCTGCCGGGCACGGTGCTGCTCAGGGCCAGCAAGCTGGGCGGCGGTGCTTCGCCGAAGTACAAATCGCCATACGGGTCGTCTTCGACGATCAGGGTCTGGTGCTTGACGGCGATTTCCAGCACCTGTTGGCGGCGCTCGGCGCTGAGCAAAGCGCCGCTGGGGTTGCCAAAGGTCGGGATCAGGTACACGAATTTCGGCTTGTGCTCGGCAATCAGCTTTTCCAGCTCATCGGTTTTCACACCCTGCCCGTCCACCGGGGCGCTGATGAGTTCGGCCCCATACAAACGGAAGCACTGGATGGTGGCGAGGAATGTTGGGCCTTCCACGATCACCTTGTCGCCGGGGCTGATCATGGTTTTGCCGATCAAGTCCAGCGCCTGCTGGCTGCCGGTGGTGACGATCAGCTGGTCTGCCGTCACGTCATGGGCGCCCTTTTGCGCCATGAAGTGGGCCAGTTGCTCGCGCAGTGGGCCAAAGCCTTCGGTGGCGCCGTACTGCAGCGCCGCGCCCGGGTCTTGCGTCAGGGCGGCGTTGCTGGCCTCGCGAATGCCGTCCACGTCAAACATGGCGCTGTCAGGAAAGCCGCCTGCAAAACTGATGATGCCGGGCTTGCCCAAGAGCTTGAACAGCTCACGGATGGCAGAGGTTTCGACGTTGTTCAGGCGATCGGCAAATTGCAAAGGCATGGTGTATCTTCCCGTGTTGACTTGGCCATCATTTTGCCAACATCTGCACACCTACTTTTGACCGCCATGAAACCCGCACAGATTGAATCTTTCTTTGCCACCTTGCAAGCCGCCAACCCCATGCCCGTGACCGAGCTGGAGTACACGAGCGTCTTTGAGCTGCTGGCCGCCGTGCTGCTGTCGGCCCAGGCGACCGACGTGGGCGTGAACAAGGCCACGCGCAAATTGTTCCCGGTGGCGGGCACGCCGCAAAAGATTTTGGACCTGGGTCTGGAGGGGCTGGAGAGTCACATCAAGACCATTGGCCTGTTCCACAGCAAAGCCAAGCACCTGATGGAAACCTGCCGAATTTTGGTGGAGCAGCACGGCGGCCAAGTGCCCCGCACCCGTGAAGCCCTCGAAGCCCTGCCCGGCGTGGGCCGCAAAACGGCCAATGTGGTGCTCAACTCGGCCTTTGGAGAGCCGACCATGGCGGTGGACACGCACATCTTCCGCTTGGGCAACCGCACGGGATTGGCCCCAGGCAAAACGCCTTTGGCGGTGGAGCTCAAGTTGCTCAAGCGCATCCCGGCCAAGTACCTGGTCGATGCACACCACTGGTTGATCTTGCACGGGCGCTATGTGTGCCAGGCACGCCAACCGCAATGCGGGCAGTGCGCTGTGGCGGCATTTTGTGACTTCGAGCCCAAAACCGCCCGCTGAAGGTTGATCCGCCTGACATCTGAATTCTTTGGTACTCTGCGCCACCTTCGACTGGTACTGACCGGCGGGTAAAATTCAGGCCCCGCCTTCTGCTGAAGCGGCTCCTCTCCAACCCATGCGCTTCGCGCTTGATTGGGGGTCGTGCACAGACTTTTCGAATCCAAACCATCCCGCTATGACGCGAGCCCTGCCGCGTGCCCACATCCACAACTCCCGATTGCTGCGTTTTCTGAACGAGAACGCGATGATCGAAGCCGTCCCGATTTCAGAGGATGTGGGTCAAAAGCTGGGCGACTGGTTGGACTTTCGTCATGCCATTGCCCTGCATGCGGTGCTGAACCCCGACACCTCGATACAGGCCACAGGGCCATCGCGCACGCCCGCATTGACGCCCGACGCCTTGCGGCAGCACGTCACCAAAGTACGGGCGGCGCAGGAGCAATCCATCTTGCAAGGCGCGCCTCATGGCTCGGGCCTCACGCGCATCGACATGCCACCGGCCGAACTGAACGAGCCCATCGAGCCCAAGATCGCATTCGAGCCGTACCGCCGCTTTCAGGCCGCGCACCAGCGGCAGATGGAAAGCGTGGTGCGCACCCTGCGCTCGCAAGTGCGCGCCCAGTTGGCCAAAAGCACACCTGCCCTGCAGCAGCTGGCCACGCTCGACGCCACCTTTGAAAACATCCTGAGCGAACGCGAAGCCGTTTTGCTGGGCAAAGTTTCCAGACTGCTCGAAAAACGCTTTGCCCAGGCCCTCAAACAACACCTCAAAGCACAAGCCGATCTGGCCACAGACAGCGCCTCCCATGAGGCGATGCCCGCCGCAGTCAAACCCCTGGCCTGGCTGATGCCCATCCGCCAAGCCATGCGCACCGCCTTGCTGGCCGAGCTGGATGCACGTTTGCAACCCACGCTCGGCCTGGTCGAAGCCTTCCACGCCCAAAACGCACAAGAACAATGAAACGCTATTCCTTTGAAACCGCCTTCGGGCTCGGTGCCCTGGCCGTCCTGTGGGTCGCCGCCTCTGTGGCGGGCAGCCAGGTTCTGGTGCTGGTGATGACGGCCTTGATCGGCGCAGTCTATGTCTTTGGCGCGCTGGAGTTGCGCCAATACCGCGCAGCCACCCAGGGACTGTCGCAAGCGCTGGACCAGGTGCCGCAACCTCTGGAGAGCCTGAGCGAATGGCTCAGCCAAGTGCCTGCCGCGTTGCAAAACCCGGTGCGCCAGCGCGTGGAAGGTGAACGCACAGGCCTGCCCGCCCCGGCGCTGACGCCTTACCTGGTGGGCCTATTGGTCATGCTGGGCATGCTGGGCACCTTTCTGGGCATGGTGGTCACGCTCAACGGCGCGGTCTTCGCGCTCGAGGGCAGCAACAACATCTCCGGCATCCGCGCGGCGTTCTCTGAACCCATCAAGGGTCTGGGGCTGGCGTTTGGCACCTCGGTGGCGGGTGTCGCCACCTCGGCCATGCTGGGCCTCATGAGCAGCCTGGCCCGGCGCGAACGCGCACAAGCGGCCCAACAACTGGACGGCCAGATCGCCAGCAGCCTGCGCTGCTTCTCGCTCGCCCACCAGCGCCAAGAAACCTTCAAGGCCCTGCAGCAGCAGTCGCAAGCCTTGCCGCAGGTGGTGAGTCAGTTGCAAGCCATGATGGCGCAGATGGCCCAGACCAGCCAGCAGCTCGGGGACCAGCTGATGGCCCACCAGCAAAGCTTCCACCAGGAGGTGCGCGCCGCCTACGCGGGCCTCGCGCAATCGGTGGACCAGTCGCTGAGCACCAGCCTGCGCCAGAGCATGCAGGCGGCCAGCGAGGGCATTCGCCCAGTGGTGCAAGCGACCATGGCGCAGCTGGCCGAGCAGGCCCAAAGCATGAACGATCGCCTGTTGATCAACACGCAACAGCAACTGGGCGAACTCAACACCCAGATGGCGAACACCGCCGCTGCCGTGGCGCAGAACAGCGCTGACACGCTCAGCCGCCACGAACTGGCCAGCACCCGCATGACCGAGCGTGTTGGTCAGACGCTGGACGCCTTCAGCCAACAATTTGAGCGCAGCGCCCAGGGCCTGGTCGAGCAGGTCAGCGCCGCACAAGCGCAGCAGCTGGCCCAGCAAAGCAGCGCCGACCAGCTGCGCCTGCAGGTCTGGCAAGCGTCGCTGGAGCAGTCGGCCTCCGCACTGCACAACCAGTGGCAGACCACGGGCACGCAAACCTTGGCCCAGCAGCAAGCCATTTGCGATGCGCTGGGCGAAACCGCCCAAGCCATTCAGACGCACGCCCAAACCCATGCCAGCCAGACGCTGGCCGACATCACCCGACTGCACGACGAGCGCGCTGCCGCTGACCAAGTGCGGCTTGACACCTGGAAGGCCTCGCTCGAAGCCACCGCAGCCAGCCTCGGCGAGCAGTGGCAAAGCGCAGGCGCGAAGACGCTGGCACAGCAGCAGGCGGTTTGCGACACCCTGACCCGCACGGCGCAGGAGATCACCACACACACCCAAAACCAGGCCACCCAGACCCTGGCCGAAGTCACGCGCCTGATGGCCAGCAGCGAAGCGCTGATGCGCGAGCGCATCGCCTCCGAGGCGCAGTGGGCTGCCGCGCACCAGCAGCGCGCCCAGGAGCTGGCCGCTGTGCTGCGCGAAGAACTGTCGGCCCTGCGCGACCAGGAAACCGAGCGCGGCGACGCCGCCGTGGCGCGCCTGGCCGAGCTGCAAATCGCGGTGACCACCCACCTGACCACGCTGGGCACGGCACTTGAAGACCCGATCACCCGCCTGATCGAAACCGCCTCCGAAGCACCCAAGGCCGCGGCCGAAGTCATTGGCCAGCTGCGTCAGGAGATCTCGGTCAGCGTGGCCCGTGACAACGCCTTGCTGGAAGAGCGCACCCGCATTCTTGGCACGCTCAGCACCTTGCTGGACGCGATCAACCACGCGTCCACCGAACAACGTGGCGTGATCGACACGCTGGTGACCTCGAGCCAAATCACGCTGAACGAAGCCAGCAGCCAGTTCCACGACCATGTGGCCACTGAGACGGGCAAGCTGGGCGACATCGCCGCGCAGGTCACGGCCAGCGCGGTGGATGTGGCCAGCCTGGGCGAGACCTTCGCGTTTGCCGTGCGCTCGTTCAGCGACACCAACGACAAGCTGATGGGCAACCTGCAGCGCATCGAAGCGGCGATCAACCAGTCGATGACGCGCAGCGACGAACAGCTGGCCTACTACGTGGCCCAGGCCCGCGAGATCATCGACCTGAGCATCCACAGCCAAAAAGATGTGCTCGAAGCCCTGCAACAGCGCCAGTCTGAAGGGGCGGCCTGATGCTCGAGCACGACGCAGACGTCGAGTCCACCGCACCGACCTGGATCTCGTTTGCCGACCTGATGACCGGTCTGCTGGGGGCCTTTGTGCTCTTGCTGGTGGGCGTCATGGCCACGCAGCTGGAGATGGCCTCCAAGCTCGAAGCCGAGGTGCAAAAACGCCAGATGGAAGAGCAAAAACGCCTGTCGCTGGAGCAGGCCTTGGCCATTCCGCTGGCCAGTGGCCGCATCACCCTGAACAACGGCCGCATCGGCATCAGCGGCAAGCTGCTGTTTGAGCTGAACTCCGACAAGCTCGAACCCCAAGGCCGCCAACTGCTCAAGAGCCTGGTGCTGCCGCTGCGCAGCTACCTGCAGTCGCGCGAAGAAATCCTGATGGTCAGCGGCTTCACCGACGACCAGAGCATCAAGAGCCGCAACCGCCAGTTCGCCGACAACTGGGAGCTGTCGGCCCAACGGGCCCTGACGGTGACGCGCACACTGATCGAAGAAGGCATGCCGTCTTCGATGCTGTTCGCGGCCGCCTTTGGCCAAGAGCAGCCCTTGGTGGCCAACACCAACGAAAAGGCACGCGCCCAGAACCGCCGCGTCGAAATGGCCCCGGTGCCCAAAGCGGCCAACACCGCCACGCCCAAGCCATGAACGAAGACGTGCTGGTCACATTGGACGCCCTGCGGGCCGCAGGTGCCGCACGTTTTGACGCGGTGGGCTGGCACTACATCGAAACGCTGGCTGGGCGGACCCAAGCGCAATCAGGCCAAGCACAGACGCGGCTCAAGGACAAACTGCAAGAGCTGCTGCACAGTTTTGCGGAGCGCATGCAAGCGTTGGACGCGCAAAGTGCGCCCGCAGCGCTGAACCATGCCACGCCCTCCCCGCTGGCGGATTTGCTTCAAGACATGCGCCGCCCCCAGCACACGGATGCAGCGGTCTCGTCGGGTGCGTGGCGCGCCGAGAATCCCCGCATCCAGCAGTTTCGCAAACAACTGAACCAAATCAGCGTTCAAAAACAAGTCAAGCAAGCGATCGCGCAAGCGCCTGTGAATGCAGGCCCCATCAATTCCCACATGCTGGTGCTGCGCTCACTGGGTTGGATGCGCGACATCTCACCCGACTACCTGAACCGCTTCATGGGGTATGTCGACACACTGCTGGCTCTGGAGGAATCTGACAAGGGCAAAGCGACGGGCAGAAAGACCGCGCCTGTCGCCAAGCACAAGAAACAGCCCCAGGTCTAGCCCGAGGGCTTTCAGACTGCGCTTGCCGGCTCAGGAAAACCGTTGCGCCCCGGGAACTCAGGCGCCAAGGTCCGCGCGTTGGGCATCTTGACCCACAGACGCAGCATCTTGCGGTTGAGTTCGTGCACGCCATGATCTTCAAACCCGTTGCGAGAGTGGAGCACGGCGTAGTTGTTGGCAAACTGCAGGTCACCAGGTTCCAGCATCATGCTCAGACGGAAGTCTTCGCGGTGCATGATCTCGTCAAACAGATCGAGTGCTTCGATTTCGACCTTGGACAAGGGCAGTTGGCGGATCTCGTGGCCCAACTCAATGTACTGGCGCAAGTAGCGGCAGCTGAGCTTGCCCTCGTGGTGGCTGAAGATGGGCGACAAGCTGGGCAGGTCTTCGCACAGGTGCGAGAAATACCAAGTTCGGTAGTACAAACCCAGATACTCGGGGTGATGCTGCAGGATCTCGTTGTAGATCGCCGCCACGCTCACCAGCGAACTCAGCCCGCCCTGCTTGGCCTTGCGCACGCACAAAAGGCCCACCACGTCCGACGGGTCCGAGTGGTAGGGCAAATACAGGTTGGTTTCGTAGACGCGGGTGGTTTTTTGGGTCGCATCGCCCACGTTCATGACCAAGCCCAAGAGGTCCCCCTTGGGGTTTTGCCTCACGGGCACACCCATGTGCAGGCCAATGCCGTAATAGAGGATGTGGATGTCTTCTTCGCTGTAGCGCTCGATGGGCAAGCCGCGCAGCACCAGAAAGCCCCGTCCGTTTTCCAGCTCATCGCTGTGCGCCTTCAGGGCCTGCGCCCAGTCGCCAATCGGAAAGTCTTCACGGCCAAAATTCGGAAATGTCAGCCCTTTGGCCTTGACGTGGGCGAGGGCCGCGTCCAACGTGGCAATCACCTCGGCAGACAGAAGGTGCAACCAAGCGGTGTCGCCCGTCATGTCTGCGCCCTTCCAGGCGGCAGGTCCGGTGATGGCTTGTTGGAGGATGAGGCTCATGGATTCTCCTAGGGGGGCTACCGCAAGCCACTTGGCCGGGTCAACGACCGAGTTGCGCCAATGCCGCTTGCAAACCGGCCAGGCCACCGACGCGCTGGTCGTTGATGAAAATCTGGGGCATTTGGCGCACCGAGGGGCCGCACTTTTCGTAAAACGCCATCCGCTCGGCTTCGCCGTCGATCTTGATTTCTTCAAATGCAAGCGACTTCGTTTTGAGCACCATCTTGGCGGACTCGCACTGCGGGCAGGCGGACTTGGAGTAAACGACGATTTTGAGTTCCATGTGCAAAGTTTACACAAGTTCCTCAGCCGGGCACCAACCCATCAATGACCTCGATGGTGCGGTCGCAGCGGCTGGCCAGCAGTGGGTTGTGCGTCACAAACAACACGGCCGTGCCGTGGTCGCGGTTGACTTGTCTGAGCAGGTCAAAGACGGCATCTGCGCTTTGGGTGTCCAGGTTGCCTGTGGGTTCATCGGCCAGCAACAAGGCTGGCTGCATGATCAAGGCACGGGCCACGGCCACGCGCTGCTGCTGCCCCCCCGACAAGCGTGTGGCCGGGGTGTCACGCCAAGGGCTCAAACCCACACTGTCGAGCAAGGCCAGTGCACGTTTTTCGATGTTTGCCGTAGGGTAACCCTGCAGGCCCACCATGGGGAGCATCACGTTTTCGAGGGCGCTGAAAGCGCCGATCAGGTGGTGGTACTGGAAGACAAAACCGATGCTGCGACCACGCAGTTGCGTCAGCGCCTGGTCATCGAGTTGGGTGGTTTCGACGCCGTTGATCTTCAACTGCCCCTGTGTGGGCCGATCGAGCAGCCCCACGATGTTGAGCAGCGTGCTTTTGCCTGAGCCTGAAGGGCCCATCACGGCCACGAACTCGCGCGCGTGCAGCACCAAGTCAATGCCGTGCAGCACCTCGACCTCAGCTGGCTGCCCAAGATTGAAGGATTTGTGCACCTGAACCAGTTGCACCACGGGCGTTTGGCTTGGCGTATTGGCCGCAGGCAGGGCTGGGGGGAAGTTTTCGTTCATCATGTCATCCCCGAATGGCCACCACAGGATCGAGCCGCGCTGCGCGCAGTGCGGGCGCGAGTGCCGCCAACAAACCCGTGACGGTGGCCAACACCAAAGCCTCGGCCAGCATGGTCGCATCGATCGAAACGATGAACATGGGCGTACCGTCTGCCGCGCGGGCCATGTGCAGCCACAGCTTAAGGGCCAGCGCGCCCAAGCCACAGCCGATCACGGCGCCACCCAGACCCAAAAGCCCCCCTTGGAGCAAAAACACCCGCATCACCTGTCCACGCGATATGCCCATGGCCCGCAAGATGCCGATCTCTTTGGATCGCTGCACCACCGAGACCACGAGCACGCTGGCAATGCCAAACGCCACCGACAAGCCAACAAAAAAGCGGATGGCGGCGTTGGCCAGGCTTTGTGAATGGATGGCGCTGAAAAACTGCGCATTGGTCTTGATCCAGCTGTCAGCTTGCAAGTGGGTGTGCGCTTGGATGCGCTGGGCCACCTCCTCGGCTTCATAGACATCGCGCACCGTGATGTCGATGCTGGTGACCCCACCCGGATAACCCAGCAGGCTTTGTCCGCTGTGCAAACCCACATAACCGCTGCGCTGGTTGGCCCCTTTGTTGCCCAGGTCCAGCACCCCCGCGATCACAAAGTAGTTGCTGGCCCCAGTGGCCGATTGCACCAGCAGCTTGTCGCCCACGCCAACGCCGAGGTCAGCGGCCAACTCGGTGCCGATCAAGATGTCACTCGGGTCCAACCTGGCCCGCCCTGTCACGATCTTCTCGCTCAGGTTGACGATCTGTTGGTAAAGCGACAAATCCACCGCCGTGAGGCTCAGCGCGCGGCTGGCTGCGCCACGCATGATGAACGTGGAGCCGCTGACCGCAGGCGAAGCCACCCGGACCTCGGGCATGGCCCTGAGCAAATGGAGCACCGACGGCCATTGGTCGATCGATTTGAGGCGCTGCAGCGGCGCCTGGATTTGGTCGACATGCCATGCACTGTCGGGTGTGTGCTGCACCCGCACTTGCTCTTTGGGTGGCAAAACTTGAATGTGGGGCTGCGCCGTCAACACACGCTTGACCAAATTGGTCTGCAGGCCTTGCATCAAGGCGGACATGAACACGATCACCGCCACGCCAATGGCCACGCCCAGCATGATGAACAGGCTTTGCATGCGTCCTTCGCGCAAAAAACGCGAAGCGACGATCCATTCAAACGGTTGAAGGCGACCCAGAATCATTGGCAGATTCCAAGGTCAGGGCGAGATGGACCGCACGCGCTGTCCGTCTTGCAAACCCACACCTGCCGTCGACAAGACGCGCTCACCCGCAGCCACACCACTGCTCAACTGCACCCATGCACCGCTGCGCATGCCCAAAGTCACTGCAGCCCGCTCCAGGCGCGATGCGGCATTCACACGCCACAACCAGGGGTGGCCCGATTCCGATTCGTGTACCGCTTCGAGCGGAACCGCCAGTGCGGCGTCTTGCCGTCCCACTTCGATTTCCACCGACACGGTCATGTCTTGGCGCAGGTAGTCGGGTGGCGTGGTCACACGCAGCTTGACCTGCACCGAGCCGCGCTGGGCATCCACACCAGGAGCGATGGTGCTGAGCACGGCGGTAAAACGCTGCTGCGCAAACGCATCGGCCGAAGCCAGAGCAGGCTGCCCCACGCGCAGCCACGACAAGTTGCGCTCATCGATTTGGGCCACCAGCTCGGTGACCCCTTTCGGTGCGAGCAGCAGCAGCGTCTTGCCCGGCATCACCGTGTCGCCCGGCTCCACATTGCGGCTCACCACCACCCCCTCAAATGGGGCCAACAACACGGTGTAAGACAGGCGAGCTCTGGCCGCTTCGGCATTGGCGCGTGCCAGCACCAGCGCACTTTGGGCCAGCTGCTGCTCCACGCCTTGGTCCGCGTTGGCCTGGCGCTGCACCTGTGCGCTGCTGGCCTGCGACTGCGCCACGGCAAATGACCGCATGGCCTCGTCGAGTGCCGCCTGGCCCACAAAACCCTGTTTGAACAGGTCTTGCTGGCGTGTGAGTTGTGCCTGGGCCTGCAGCAAGTTGGCACGGGCTTGTTGATCGCCTGCGCGAGCGGTCGGCGCTTGCACCTCGCGCCACTGGCGCAGTTTGAATTCGGCCTGTTGCACACCCAGCTCAGCCGCAGCCAAGGCCGAACGCACTTCACTGTCGTCCAAGCGCAGCAAGGTCTGCCCCTGATGGATCCGATCGCCTTCCATGACCTGCACGGCCAGCACCTTGCCGGAAATCAGCACGCCCGCATTGGCCCGATGCTGGGTTTGCACCGTGGCGGGGGCCACCACGCTGTGTACGAGTTCGCGGGGCTGCAAGACCTGAACGGCCACTTGGGGCGCAGGCCAAAAGGCCCAACTTGCGGCCACGCCTGCGACCAGCACAACGCCCGCAATCACCCAAACTCTGCGAAGACTTCGCTCAACTGCCATGCACATGCTTTCAAAGATCCATCAACCGATCTTGATTGGGCCATGTGGCAAGCTGTTGAGTCTTGATCCATGTCATTTCAGGGCGCATGGGCGCGCTTGGCCGCGCCTGCGTGCGCCAGCGCACTTCAGTTGGCCGTGCGAGGCAAGACGACCCACTGGTCGTCCAAAGCATGAATGCGGATGCGGTGGCCAAACACCGCCTCGATGGCCGCATGGCTCAGCGGGTCGCTGCAGGCGCCGTGGTGAATGACCCGCCCCTGGTCCATGACGATGACCTCGTCGGCGTGCAGCGCCATGCCGATCTCGTGCAGCACGCTGACCACCGTGGTGCCTTGTGCGATCAGGCAGTGCACTTGTTCGAGCCAGTCCACCTGGTGCGGCGGGTCCAGGTTGGCCAGGGGCTCGTCCATCAGCATCACGGGGGCGTTGCCTGCCATGGCCCGAGCCAAAAGCACGCGCTGGCGCTCACCCCCCGACAACTCGCCCAAGGTGCGTTCGCGCCAGTCCCAAGCCTGGGTGGCTTTGAGGGCGGCTTCGACCATTTGCGCGTCCTGCTCGCTGGGCGCGCCCAGCCAGCTCTGGTGCGGCGAGCGCCCCAGCATGGCCACGTCCCACACGCGCAAGTCGCGCGTGGTGGTTTCAGATTGGCCCAACCAGGACAACTGCAGGGCACGCTCGCGAACCGACAGGCGATCCAAGGGCTGCCCTTGCCAAAGCACTTGCCCGCTGAACGGCAACAAACCCGCCAGCGCCTTGAGCAAAGTGGACTTACCCGCCCCGTTGGGGCCGACCACACAGGTCCATCGGCCCGCCGCGATCTGCAGGTCCACGCCTTTCAGGGCCATGCGACCGCCCAGCTGCACCTGCAGTTGCTGAGTTTGCAGGGCAGGTTTCATCGCGCACCGCCCAGGGTCGAGTCACGGTACACGCGCCAAAGCAAATAGCCGCCGCCCATCACGGCTGTCAGCACGCCCACGGGCAGCTCTTGCGGTGCAAACAGCACGCGGGCCAATGCGTCGGCCAAGGCCAACAAGGCCCCGCCCATGAGGGCGGCCAGCAGCAAACTGCGGTCGTGGGTGGTGCGCACCAGCGAGCGCACCAGGTGCGGCGCAGCCAAGCCCACAAAGGCCACCAAACCGATGTGCGCTACCGCCGCACCCGTGGCCAGCGACAACACCCCCACCAACACCAAACGTGCCAAGCGCAGCGGCACGCCCAGGCTTTGCGCAGTGGCTTCGCCCAGCGTCAAGGCGTCGAGCACACGGGCAAACACCCAAGCCAAGGTCAGGCAGAAAATCAACACCAGGCCCAAGGTGGCGCAAGCGCTCCAGCCCACAAAAGCGGTGGAGCCGAGCATGAAGCCCTGCATGGCCTGCAGCACCTGCGGCTGCAACAAAGACACCATTGACGTGACGGCCCCCAGCACCACGCCCACCACCACGCCTGCCAACAGCAGACGCAGGGTCTGCTGCACGCCACGCGCAAGCAGCAACGTCAGTAACACGGCCAGCACCGCGCCCACAAAGGCCGCACCAGTCAGGCCCAAGCCTGTCAACCAGGTCATGGCCCATGCACTGCCACCAAAAAGACTCAGGTACGTGCCCACGCCGAGCGATGCGCCCGAGGCACTGCCCAGCAAATAAGGGTCGGCCAGCGGGTTACGAAAAAGACCCTGAGCCACCGCCCCAGCCAAACCCAGCAGCGCGCCGCCCAGCCATGCGCCCAGGCTGCGTGGCAGGCGGATGTCCATCACGATTTGCTGCGACACGGCGTCTTGCCCCACCGACCACCACAATTGCCAACCTTGGCTGCCCGCCATGGTGCCCAGCAGCACCGACGCCAGGCCGACCAGCAACAAGAGTGCGCCCCAGCGGTTCGCGTCAGACCTGTGGTTCATCGCCCGGCTCCCGCCGATGCAGTCTGGCCAGCGGCCCGGTTCAGGCAAGCGGCCATGCGCTGTGCGCCTTCGGCCATGCGCGGTCCCGCCCGCACGAGTGTGTCAGCGTCATCGGCACTGAAGACACACAGCCGCTGGCCCTGCATGGCGCGCAGGCCAGACCAGCCCGGGCGCTGCGCCATGCTGGCCCGGCTGCTGTCTCCGGCCATGATCACATCGGGCTGGGCACGCACAACGAATTCGGGGTTGACCTGGGGGAACGGGCCCAAGGCCGCAGGCAAGATGTTGGCCACGCCCATGCGCGTGAGCGTCTCGCCGATGAAGGACGATGCGCTGGCCCCGTGCGGCGTAGGGCTGACTTCGAAATACACCTTTTGCTGCCGCGCCTGCGCACCCAGCGACTGCACAGCAGCTTGCACGCCCGCCTGCACTTCGCGCCAGACGCGCGCACTGTCGGCCTCTGGCAAAAACAAGGCTTGGGCCACCGTGCGCAGCACCCGCTGCACATCGGCATGGGTGCGGGGCTCCAGGCGCAAAACTTTCAGGCCCAAGGCTTCCAAACGGTCAACGCCTCGGGTGGAGCCTGCCGCCAGTACCAAATCGGGCTTGAGCGCCACAATGCTTTCGATCTGCGGGTCCAGCCCACCGCCCACACGGGGCAGGCCCTGCACGGAAGCTGGCCAATTGGAATACCGGTCCAGGCCCACCAGCCGCTGGCAGGCCCCCAATGCACACACGGTTTCCGTCAAAGAAGGCAACAGGCTGACAATGCGTTGCGGCGCCTGAGCGATCTCCACCGCCTGCAAGGCGTCGCCTTGCACGGTGAGGGCCTGCACTGGCAAAGCAAAACCCCACACCATCAGCCAACAGCAGCGCCAGACTTTACGCATATTGCGCTTCCCACTGGCTGAAGATCTGGTGCAGTTGCGCCACCCCATCGGTCAGCGCTGCTGGCCCCGGCTGCAAGATGTCGGCCGACTTGATTTCAAAAATTTGCCCGCTTTGCACCGCAGGGACGCCTTGCCAGCCGCAGCGCGCTGCGACTTTCTCGGGGCGAAACTTCTTGCCGCACCACGAGCCGATCACAATGTCGGGCGCGCGGTCGATGATGCTCTGGCTGTCAGCAATGATGCGGTCCTTGCCCATGGGCTTTACAGCCAGCTCGGGGAACACATCGTCGCCCCCGGCGATGCCGACCAGCTCTGACACCCAGCGGATGGCGCTGATGTGGGGCTCTTCCCACTCCTCAAAGTACACGCGGGGGCGACGCTTGAAACCGGCTGCTTGTTGCCGGATGACATCCAGCTCGCCGCGCATGGCGTTCAGCCTTTGCAAGCCCTGCTCGGTTTGCCCCACCATGGCCGCAACTTGGTAGAGCATCGAAAAAATCTCATCGACGCTGCGTTGATTGAAGACCGTGACCTGCACGCCAGCGCGCACCAGCAAGGCTGCAATGTCGGCCTGCAAATCCGAAAAGCCAAACACACAGTCGGGTTTGAGCGCCAGGATCTTGTCGATTTTGGCGCTCAGGAAGGCACTGACCTTGGGCTTTTCTTCCCGGGCA
The DNA here is from genome assembly GCA_947372495.1 of Comamonadaceae bacterium. GTDB lineage: Bacteria > Pseudomonadota > Gammaproteobacteria > Burkholderiales > Burkholderiaceae_C > Limnohabitans_A. Next base: position 14,048 of record CANBTZ010000012.1, read on the forward strand.
CGGCGCGGGCGCACCGTGTACCCAGAGATGCCCACGATGCGATGCTCTTGGCCCAAGAGGTAAAGCCACTCCGTGGTCTCCTCGGTCAGACAGACGATGCGTTGGGGCAAGAAGTCGCGCATGTTCAGGTCCTGCGCCAGGTCAAGGTTTGAGTTTCCAGCTCAGGCCCACCGTGGTGGTTCTGGGCAGCTGGTTGTAGCCATAAGCCGTCTGGTAGTGGCTGTCGGTGGCGTTCTCAATGCGGCCAAACAGCGTCCAGTCGCGGGTCAAGGCGTAGCGCGCCGTCAAGTCGAGCAGCACAAAACTGGCCAACTCGGGGTTGCCACTCAGGTCAGGCCGCGCCCCGGTGTAGCGCACGGCGCCGCCCAGTGTCAGCAGGCCCACGGCTTGCGAGAGCGATGCCGAGACCAGTGTCTTGGCACGGCGCACCAGCTGCTGGCCGGTGGCCTCATTCACCGGGTCTTGCAGGGTCAAGCTGGCGCTCAGGTCCGTGGCGTTGATCCGGCCGCTGTAGCTGGTCTCCAGCCCCTGGTTTTTGACGCTGCTCACGTTGCTGAATTGCCAGGTGTTCATGTCGTACAGCAACAAATCCTTGGTGCGCGTGTCAAACAGGGTCGAGCGCAAGCGGTGCGGACCACTGGCCCACTGCACCCCCACTTCGTGGGTGGTGGCGGTTTCGGGACGCAAGGCAGGGTTGCCGCTGTACGGGTCGAACAGGTAACCCAGTGGCGGCACATTGAAGGCGGTGGCATGGCTGGCGATCAGCTTCCATTGGGGGTTGAGCGCGTAGCCGTAGCCCAGATACACCGAGTCCTTGGACGCCACACCTTGCACGCTGTCGTGGCGCAGGTTGAACTGGGCGCTGTGGGCTGCGCGGCTGTAAACCAGCCCGGCATACACCGCGTTGGCACTGCGCTGGCGGGTCAACTCGGTGACGCCGTCGGTGCCCGCTTCGATGCCCTGCGTTTGATGGTCCACACCCGCAGACAGCACCATGGCTGGCAAGTTGAGCTGGTGCGTCCACGACATCAAGCGGGTGCGCGTTTCGGCCTGCGTGGTGAAGGAATATCCGCCCAGGGTGTTTGTCGTGTTGCGCTCGGTGGCCTCTGAGTAGTTCAAGCGGCTGGACCACCATGGGTTGAGCTTGCCCGACCAGTACACGGTGTTGTTGTCGATGCGTGTGGTGCCCTTGTGCACATCGGTAGGGGCACCGAAACCCGAGTCGTAGTCAAAACGCCCATTGAAATGGGTCGAGCGCAAGCCCACTTTGTGGTCAGGTCCCAGGTCGTAGCTCAGGTGCACGCTGTGGTTGTCGTTGCGGTAGCCATCGGCATCGGGGTTGGCATTGGAGCTTTGCGACAAGTTGGCCGCATTGATTCCTCGGGTCGCCAAAGTGCCCAGCGAGACAGCGTAGCCAAAATCACCGTGCTTGCCCTGGGTGCCCAGATTCAGGCGCGAAGTACCCAGCGACCCCGCCTCGGCCGTCATGTAGCCAGTGTGGCCGGCCTGGCCCTGGCGCGTGAACACCTGGATCACGCCACCCACCGCACCGCTGCCGTGGATCGCCGACACGTTGCCGCGCACGATCTCGATGCGGTCCACCTGGTCGAGCATGATGTGCTCCAGGCTCACCGCGCCTGTGGTGTCCTGCTTGGTCATGGGCATGCCATCGACCAGCACCAAGACCTGCAACGAGGCCGCGCCGCGCAAAAAGGCCGTGGACTGGCTGCCACGACCACCGCTTTGGGTGAACTGGAATCCGGCCTCGCGGGCCAGCAAACTGGACAAATCGGTCAGTTGGGACTGCTCAATCGCGTCTCGCCCCAGCACCGTGGTGTGGGGCAAGGCATCGGTGAGGATTTGCTCAGTGCGGCTGGCCGTGACCACCACCTGGACAGGCGCAGTCTGTGCCATGGCGGCGCAAGAAGCCAAAGACAAAAGAGAAAGCGCAGGCAAGGCCATGCCAAAGTTGCGCGCACGAAGGGTACGGATTTTCATGAGAAACAAACAAGTCAAACGCCCTCACCGCCTTCCCCGACAGTGCATGGGCTTCACGACCGGTCTTGCGACAGGTCACCTGGTTGGCCGGTATCCGGGCTGGCAGATGCAACCTCCATCACCTTCCCGACCGCCTGTTTCAGGGCGACCAGTGGTTTGAGATGAAAGCGGAGCCAGAACTTGCGCTCTGGGCTCGTCTGCTTACCGTTGCGGGGGCAGCGCAGGTTAGGTGGGCCGTGGTGGCCGCCCCTCCTGCTTCCCGTTGAACTGCGGGCCGTGAACCGGCTTCGCGAGCACCAACTGTTTTGAATTCTAACGTTCAAGCTGTCTTCAACCCTACAAACCGCCCTTGGTCAGGCCCTACAATGTGCGCTCACCACCAGCCAACGTTTGCCATGGCCTCATCCGACCTCATTGACCAGATCGCCGAACGCGTGGAGCACCTGCTGCTTCGACACGAGGAGCTGCAGCGCACCAACGCATTGTTGGCGCAACAAGTGCAAAGCCTCAGCCATGAGCGCGATCAACTCAAATCACGGCTGTCAGCGGCCCGCGCCCGGGTCGATGCCTTGATCGAACGCCTGCCCACCGCCACGGCACCTGCATCTCCTGAGGCCACCGAATGAGCGCGAAACAAATTGAAGTCCAGATCATGGGCCAGAGCTATTTGCTGGGCTGCCCTGAAGGTGGCGAAGCCAAGCTGCAAGCGGCTGTGGGCAAAGTCGACATCGCCATGTGCAAGATCCGCGACGCGGGCAAGATCAAGGCACGCGACCGCATCGCGGTGCTGGCCGCACTGAACCTGGCTTTTGACCAGGGCGAAGCTGCTGCAGCCGCGCCAGTTGCGTCCGCCGCCACCCACGCGGGTGATGCGCCGGACCAAGACCGCTTGGCCCAGCTGCTGAGCCGGCTTGACCAGACACTCAAACAAGACGGCCAGTTGCTCTGAGCGCTCTGCGCCACAGCAGGCTTGCGCCTACAATAGCCCTCGTCTGCGGTGCACGCCGGGCTTTATATTTCCTTGAACCAATGCTCTTAGAGCTCGGGCTTGGTACATCGGCTGGTGAGCGTGATCGTCTCGCGTCAGATGAACCCAACGTCAGTCTGCCCTCGCCCACCTGAACCCCCGGTTCAGGATGAGGGTCCGGTGGCATCCGCAGACACCTTTTCTTCCATCCTCACTCACATCACCGCACCATGATCCTGGAACCCACTTTGTTGATCGAGCTGGCCGTGCTGGGCCTGTGCACCGGCTTTCTTGCGGGCCTCTTGGGCATTGGCGGCGGCATGATCATGGTCCCCTTCCTGACCTGGATGTTGGGGCAGCGCGGCGTGGCCCCCGACCTGGCGGTGAAGATGGCGATTGCCACGTCGATGGCCACCATCATTTTCACCAGCATCTCCAGCGTGCGGGCTCACCACAAAAAAGGCGCCGTGCGTTGGGACCTGGTCAAGGGCCTGGCCCCAGGCATTGTGCTGGGCAGCTTGCTGGGCAGCATGGGCATTTTTGCAGTGGTCAAGGGCACGTCCTTGGCACTGTTCTTTGCGCTGTTCGTGAGCTTCTCGGCCACACAGATGTTCCTCGACAAAAAGCCCGCGCCTAGCCGCCAGATGCCGGGCTTCGCAGGCCAACTGGGTGCCGGTGGCGTGATCGGTTTGATCTCGGGCTTGGTGGGTGCAGGTGGCGGCTTCATCAGCGTGCCCTTCATGACCTGGTGCAACGTGGCGATCCACAACGCTGTGGCCACCAGCGCTGCTTTGGGCTTTCCGATTGCCCTGGCCAATGTGGCCGGTTATGTGGCCAGCGGTTTGAACTTGCAAAACCTGCCTGAATATTCTTTTGGCTACCTGTGGTTGCCAGCGCTGGTGGTGATTGCCACTTGCAGCGTGGTCATGGCCCCCTTGGGCGCAGGCACCGCACACAAACTGCCTGTGAAGCAACTCAAACGCGTTTTTGCCAGCACGCTGTTCTTGCTGTCCGCGTACATGCTCTACAAAGGCCTGTCGGCCTGATTCCCCCGTTTCAGACCGGCGCCAAACACCAGGGCGCCTGGTCGTGCGCCAGGCCCATCCACAGGGCCCAGCCCGATGTGGCGATCAAGGCCAGCCCCGCCAGACGAACGCCCCACGAACCGTCTCCCACCGACTGCAATTTGAGCAGAAACCAGGGTCCTGCCCACAGGCTCACACTGGAGCCAGCCGCAAACAAGGCCATGGTCATGGCGCCATCAGCAGGATGTGAAGTCAGAGCGGCCACCATCACGGCCGAATACAGCAAACCGCAAGGCATCAACGCCCACAGCCCCCCCACCAGCACAGGTGCTGCGCGCCCCCAGCGAGCGTTGAAGCCGCGCACCCGTGACCACAGCTGCCGAGCGCTTTGGTCCAACCACACCGGCTGGCGTGCGTAAACGATCAACCACAGCCCCAGGCCCATGGCCGCCACATGCAGCAAGCTCCACACGGGCCGCAGCGCAGCCGACTGCACCGTGAGCCAGCCCAGCGCCTGCACGCTGGCCGCTGCCAAGCCACCCAGCAGCGAATAGCCCAGCAAGCGCCCCAACTGGAACGACCAGAGCGCACGTTGCCGGTGTTCGCCACTGGCCTGCGCCAAGCCTGCACAGGCCGCGCCGCACATGGCCACGCAGTGCGGGCCGCCCGCCAGGCCCATCAACAAGGCCGTGAGGGCCAAGGAACTTTGCATCAAGGATCAGATGATTTTTGAAAAGCGCGTGCGGTTGCGGTCCAACTGCAAATAGCGGTCAAACACCATGGCCACGCCGCGCACAAAGAACCAGCCCATCGCCGTCACCTGGATGCCGGTCGGGCTCAGTTCCACCAGCCCCTGATTTTGCATCTCTTCCAAGGTCTGCATCTCATTGGCAAAGTAGGTCTTGAAATCGATCAACCACGCCACATTGATCGATTCGAACTGCAGGTGGCCCTGGCACATCAAGGCCATGATGACGGCGCGGCGCAGCATGTCGTCACGCGTGAGTGCGAGGCCGCGCACGATGGGCAGGTGCCCCTGGTCGAGCGCGTCGCAGTACTCCTCCATGGTCTTGGCGTTCTGGCTGTAGGTTGCGCCGATGCGGCCAATCGCCGACACGCCCAGCGCGATCAGATCGCAATCGGGCTGCGTGCTGTAGCCCTGGAAATTGCGGTGCAAACGGCCTTGGCGCTTGGCCACGGCCAGCGCATCGTCGGGCAATGCAAAGTGATCCATGCCCACGTACACATAGTCAGCCTGAATGAAAGCGTCCATGGATCGCGCCAGCATCGCCACCTTGGCGCCGGGCAAGGGCAGCTCGGCGGCATGGATGCGGCGCTGCGGCTTGAAGCGCTCGGGCAGGTGAGCATAGGCGTACAGCGCAATGCGGTCAGGGCGCAGTTCATTGACTTGGGCCAGCGTACGGTCGAACGACTCAGGCGTTTGCAGGGGCAAACCATAAATCAAGTCGACGTTGACCGACTCAAAGCCCAAACGGCGAGCGGCGGCCACCAAGTCAAAGACTTGCTGGGCAGGTTGCACGCGGTGCACGGCTTTTTGCACGGCCGGGTCAAAGTCCTGCACACCAAAGCTCAGGCGGTTGAAGCCCAGCTCGGCCAGGACGGCCAGGCGTTTTTCATCCACAGTGCGGGGATCGACTTCGACCGAATACTCGCCGCCGGGCACAAACTGGAAGTGACGGCGCAGCATGGCCATCAACTCGCGCAGCTCCTCGTCGCTCAGGAACGTGGGCGAGCCCCCGCCCAAGTGCAACTGGCTCACCGAATGGCCTGTGCCCAGATGGGCCACATGCAACTCCACCTCGCGCGCCAGATAGCGCAGATAAGTTTCAGCCCGGTCCTTGTGCTTGGTGATGATCTTGTTGCAAGCGCAGTAGTAGCAGAGCGACTCACAAAACGGGATGTGAACGTACAAGGACAGGGGCTGGGACTTCAGACGCGCCGCTTGCTTGCGGTGGTCCAGCGCGGTCAGGTAGTCGGTCTCAGAGAACGCCTCGACAAATCGATCTGCGGTGGGGTAAGAGGTGTAACGCGGACCGGGCACATCGAAACGGGTCAGCAATTCAGGCGTGATGAGGGACATCGGAGCTCACTAGGCAAATGGTTCTAAAGGATGAGCACTACTTTGCCGATGGATGTCTTTTGACATCTTGACCCATGTCAACTACCTGTTTAAATCCTGCAGGAAATTCAAATTACAGGCAAAACTCCGAAATTTGAACTGCAAACGGATTTAAGCTTGCATTGATATGAAGCAAGACTTCTGAAGAAATCAAGGCCCACCATGAACCCCCAAGCCATCAAAGTTGCCTGCTCCAATTGCAATTTGCGCGAACTGTGCATGCCCATCGGTTTGAGCGACCACGACATGAACCGGCTTGACGACCTGGTGGCGGTGCGCAAGAAAATCAAACGAGGCGCGACCTTGTTCACCAACGGTGAAAAATTCACATCGCTGTATGCCATCCGCACGGGCTTTTTCAAAACCTGCTTGGCCACCGAAGACGGCCGTGACCAGGTCACGGGTTTTCAAATGGCGGGCGAGATCATTGGCCTGGACGGCATCGTGAACGACCACCACACCTGTGACGCTGTGGCGCTCGAAGACGCTGAAGTGTGTGTGATGCCCTTTGAAAACATCGAAGCGCTGTCGCGCGAAGTGACTGCATTGCAGTCGCATGTGCACAAAATCATGAGCCGCGAAATCGTGCGCGAGCACGGGGTCATGCTGCTGCTGGGCAGCATGCGCGCCGAGGAGCGCCTGGCTGCCTTCTTGCTCAACTTGGTGCAACGCTTGCACGCGCGTGGTTTCTCGCAGTCAGAGCTGGTGCTGCGCATGACGCGCGAAGAGATCGGCAGCTACTTGGGCCTCAAGTTGGAGACCGTGAGCCGCACGTTTTCAAAGTTTGTCGAAGACGGCATCGTCGAAGTCAAGCAGCGCCATGTCCGCATTCTGGACACCGAAGCCCTGCAACGCATCGTGAACCACCAGACCGCCTGCCACTGAAGCGCGATTGCGGCAGCAAGCTGCGCCATGGCGCAGACAGCGGCAGCGGCAAACGCCCGGCTTAAACTCAGCAGCACTTGCCGCCATCGCGTGCGCAGTCTTGGGGGCGCTCGTCCTCAGGCACAGGGCAACGGTTGACTTCAAACGGTGACATCGACAACAAGGTGGTCAAGCCGCTCGACAGCATGGTCAAGACCCAAAACGCAAAGAACGCCAAGGTGTAAACGCCCTGCCGCGACAAGGCCAATGGATGGCCGAACCACTGCAAGTCTTCAGGATCGACCAAACCGAACACCAAAACCTCGAACAAGCCGGCCACCAAAAAGGCAGGCCAAGCAATCCACATCATCCGTTGTGTCAACATGTCTTGTCTCCTGTGCCCGCGTTCAGGGCTTTTTGGTTTTGTCGTTCTCAGGCAGCACGCCCGTGGCGGCATGGTTACGCGCTTGCATGGCGGGCGCCATGCTGATGCCGGGCTCTGAACTGGACGAATTGGGCGACGTTGCTTCTGGCGCGGTCGACAGCAAAGGGTCTGCCGATTTGGCGGCCAGATAAAAGGTCACGAAACTGGCAACCACCACAATGGCTGGGCCTGCGACCACCATCCACACATGTGGGAAGTGCCACCACGCACGTTTGTTTTGCATCAGATTTTCCTTGAGGAATGAAGGAGTGAATCGCCCATCAGCGAGGCACCAAAAACACGGATTTTTCGCTCAACTCGCCGACGGGTTTATCACCGTCTTCGTGAGATTGAATCTGAAAGTGGATCGGGTGCGAACCCGCTGCAGCACTGTCATAAGGCAGCTGCAAGCGCACAGAGACCCAGCGCGACTGCGTGGATTCGACACGCACCTGTGTTTCAGTGGCCACGACCAGACCGGGCAAACCGTCGACCGCCAGCGTGAAGTTCAGCGGTTTTTCTGCCGCGTTCATGATCTGGATGCGGTAAACGTTTTCAATCTGTCCACCCGACACGATGCGAGCCAACGATGAGCGGTCCCTCACCACATCGACCTTGAAAGGCTTGCGCAGAGCCAAGCTCGTGAACAGCGCAGCAATCACCACACCCAAAATGGCGAGGTACAAAATCACCCGTGGACGGAACACGTGCTTCAAAGTCTGCTCTTTGCTCCAGCCCTTGGCCATGGCGTTCTCGGTCGAGTACTTGACAAGACCCCGCGGGTAGCCCACTTTGTCCATCACGGTGTCGCACACATCGGCACAAGCGCCGCAGCCAATGCATTCGTACTGCAGACCTTTGCGGATGTCGATGCCTGTGGGACAGACTTGCACACACAAACTGCAGTCCACGCACGCGCCCAAACCCAGCGCTGTCGGGTCGGCCTTTTTAGAGCGTGCACCGCGTGGCTCACCACGGGCGGTGTCGTAGGTCACGATCAAGGTGTCCTTGTCGAACATCGCACTTTGAAAGCGGGCATAGGGGCACATGTATTTGCACACCTGCTCGCGCATGAACCCTGCGTTGCCATAGGTGGCGAACGCATAAAAGAAGACCCAGAAGATTTCCCAGGAAGACATGTTGCCCAGGAAGAACTCCATGCCCAAATCGCGGATGGGACTGAAATAGCCCACAAAGGTGAAGCCGGTCCAGATGGAAATGCCCAGCCAGACGATGTGCTTGTACCATTTCTTGACCAGCTTTTCGAGCGACATGTCAGACGCATCGAGCTTCATGCGGGCCGTGCGATCGCCTTCGATCTTGCGTTCCACCCACAAAAAGATTTCGCTGTACACCGTCTGTGGGCAGGCATAGCCACACCACAAACGCCCGGCAATGGCGGTGAACAAAAAGAGCGAGAACGCCGAGATCACTAAGATCGCGGTCAGGTAAATGAAGTCCTGCGGATACAGAACAATGCCAAAGATATAGAAACGGCGAGCACCCAAGTCAAACAAGATGGCCTGACGCTGTCCCCACTCGAGCCAAGGCAAGCCATAAAAAACCAGCTGCGTCAGCGTCACCATGACCCAACGCCATTTGGCGAAGATGCCTTGCACACTGCGCGGGTAAATCTTTTGGGTCGCAGCGTACAGCGACACCAACTGCACACCATCGTCACTTTGCAGCGGTGCATCGGCCACCGGAACAATCGGAACGATCTTGCGGGAAACTTTGTCTTCGGAATCCAAATCGAACACCTCAAAAAAACAAGACACCCGCCAAGGGTGTCTTGTAGGGTTCACAACTTACTGAGCGGTCGGCTTGTTGTTGGACAAGCCCCAGACATAAGCAGCGAGCACATGGATCTGAGCTTCGGTCAACTTGGCGGCCTGTGCGGGCATCTGGTTGATCTTGCCATTGTTGATCATGGCCACGATGGCATTCTCACCCCAGCCATGCAGCCAGATGTCGTCGGTCAGGTTGGGCGCGCCCAGTGCCGGGTTGCCCTTGCCGTCCATGCCGTGGCAAGCTGCGCAAGCACCAAATTTGGACTTGCCCAGCGAAGCGCGCAGCGAGTCGTGCGGGCTGCCAGACAGGCTCAACACATAGTGGGCCACGTTGCGCACATCTTCGGGTGTGCCCACTGCTGCGGCCATGGGGGGCATTTGCCCGATGCGGCCTTGGGTCAGTGTTTCCTTGATTTTCTCTGGCGAGCCGCCATGCAGCCAGTCGGCGTCGGTCAAATTGGGAAACCCTTTGCTGCCGCGGGCGTCAGAGCCGTGGCACTGTGCGCAGTTGTTCATGAACAAACGGTCACCAATGGCCATGGCTTGTGGGTCTTTGGACACCTCCTGCGCCGACATGCCCGCAAACTTGGCATAGATGGGCGCCACATCGGCATTGGCTTTGTCCACTTCGGCTTGGTACTGACCGGCAGAGGTCCAAGCAAATTGGCCGGCGTTGCTGCCAGCGCCTGGGTACATGGCCAAGTAAACCAAAGCAAAAATGATGGTCATGATGAACAGCCCCACCCACCAGCGTGGCAGCGGGTTGTTCATTTCGCGCAAGTCACCGTCCCACACGTGGCCTGTGGTGTTGTCGTTCGCGGTCATGGCCTTGGCCTTGCCCGAGAACCACAGCAAGATCAAACAGGCAATGATGCCAACCAGCGTCACACCGGCCACAAACAGGTGCCAGAAATTGCTGATGAAGTCACTCATATCGATTCCTTTAAATTCTTTTCATGGAGGACGGTTCAGTCGTCTTGACCGAAAGGCAGGCGAGCTGCCTCGTCAAACCCGGCCTGGTTGCGGCGGGACATGGCCCACCACATGATGCCGATGAACACGACAAAGGTCACAACGGTCACGATGGAGCGCAAGGTATTGATGTCCATGTCCACTCCTTATTTGCGGTGAATGCCCATGACCTGCAGGTAGGCGATCACAGCCTCCAGTTCGGTCTTGCCTTTGACATCGTCAGAGGCCTTGGCGATCTCCTCGTCGCTGTAAGGTGCGCCCAACGTGCGCAGGCCTTTCATGTGTGCAGGCAAGCTGTCGGCGTCGACCGGGTTCTTGCCCAGCCAGGGGTATGCGGGCATGTTGGACTCGGGCACCACGTCACGCGGGTTGGTCAAGTGGATGCGGTGCCACTCGTCGCTGTAGCGGCCACCCACACGGGCCAGGTCGGGGCCTGTGCGCTTGGAGCCCCACTGGAAGGGATGGTCATACACAAACTCACCCGCCACCGAGTAAGAACCGTAGCGCAGTGTCTCGGCGCGGAAAGGACGAATCATCTGCGAGTGGCAGTTGTAGCAGCCTTCGCGCACATAAATGTCACGCCCAGCCACTTGCAGCGCGGTGTAAGGCTTGAGGCCCTCGACCGGTTGGGTGGTGGATTTCTGGAAGAACAGCGGCACGATTTCCACCATGCCACCAATCAGCAACACCACCAGGATCAAAACGATCATCAGGAAGTTGCTGGTTTCGATCTTTTCATGGGACAGACCGCCGCCCGTATTGTTGTTAGACATGTTTCGTTTCTCCTCAGGCGTGGGCTGCAACAGCAGGAATCTGAACGTCCACCGAGCGACCGGAAGTGGCCGTCTTGATCGTGTTCCACAGCATGATCAGCATGCCGCTGAGGTACAGCAAACCACCCAGCAAACGCAAGACATAGAACGGGAAAGTGGCTTTGACAGACTCGACAAAGGTGTAGGTCAAGGTGCCGTCTGCGTTCACTGCGCGCCACATCAGGCCTTGCATGACCCCGGCAATCCACATCGCGGCGATGTAAATCACGATACCGATGGTCGCTGTCCAGAAGTGGATCTCAATGGCTTTGACGCTGTACATCTTTTTCTGGCCGAACAAACGGGGAATCAGGTAATACATGGTGCCCATGGTCACCAAGCCCACCCAGCCCAGGGCGCCCGAGTGCACGTGGCCCACGGTCCAGTCGGTGTAGTGGCTCAAGGCGTTGACGGTCTTGATGGACATCATTGGACCTTCGAAAGTCGACATGCCGTAGAACGACAAGGACACGATCAGGAAGCGCAGGATCGGATCGTCACGCAGTTTGTGCCATGCGCCAGACAGGGTCATGACGCCGTTGATCATGCCGCCCCAGCTGGGGGCCAAAAGAATCAGCGAGAACACCATGCCGATGGATTGGGTCCAATCGGGCAAGGCGGTGTAGTGCAGGTGGTGAGGACCGGCCCACATGTAAGTGAAGATCAGGGCCCAGAAGTGAACGATCGACAAGCGATACGAGTACACGGGGCGCTCGGCTTGCTTGGGCACGAAGTAATACATCATGCCCAGGAAGCCTGCGGTCAGGAAAAAGCCCACCGCGTTGTGGCCGTACCACCACTGCACCATGGCGTCTTGCACGCCGGCGTAGGCGGAATAGGATTTCATGGGCCCGACCGGTATGGCCGCGCTGT
>CANBTZ010000013.1 GCA_947372495.1 Comamonadaceae bacterium
TCCGAAAACACCGGCTTGTCGCTTTGGTAGGCCTTGCCCAGTTTTTCGATTTTGAGGAAAGCATTCATGGCTTTGGCCTTATTCAACATAGGTCACCGCCTTTTGCACTTGGGCAAAGGCCAAGTCGAGCAACATGCCGACCACGCCGATCACCAGCACGGCAAAAATCACGTTGACCAGCGACAGGTTGTTCCATTCGTTCCAGACGAAGTAACCGATCCCTGTTCCACCCACCAGCATTTCTGCCGCCACAATCACCAGCCAAGCGATGCCCATGCTGATGCGCATGCCCGTCACGATGGTGGGCGCTGCGGCGGGCAAGATCACCAAAAAGGCCTTGCGCAATGGCCGCACTTCGAGTGTGCTGGCCACATTGAGCCAATCGCGCTTGACCGCGGCCACGCCAAAGGCGGTGTTGATCAGCATCGGCCAGACCGAGCAGATGAAAATCACAAAGATGCCGCTGACTTCAGAATCCTTGAGGGTGTACAGCGCCAAAGGCATCCAGGCCAGCGGGCTGATGGGTTTGAGCACCTGAATGAAGGGGTCAAACGCCTTGCGCATGAGGGGCGACATGCCAATCATGAAGCCCACGGGCAGCGCCACCAGTACCGCCAACAAGAACCCCAAGCCGACACGGCCCAAAGAATGCGCCAACTGGATGCCAATGCCTTTGTCGTTGGGGCCCCTGTCATAGAACGGGTCTGCCAACTGCCGAACGATGGCCTTGCCCACCTCCAGGGGAGGTGGAAAGCCGGTGCTTTTGACGGCACCGGGGTCCTTGCCCATCATCTTTTGGTACTCGATCTCATCGGCTGTCATGCCCGCTTTGGCAGCCCCCGCCACAGATGGCGCGGTGGCCGATAACTGCCATGCTCCTAGAAAAATCAAGAACATGAGCAACGAGACCATGGCCGCTCGCAAATGGAGGTGCGTGGTTTTCATGACCGATCAACCCACCTTGCTGATGGCAAAGCTCTTGAGGTATTCCTCTGGCTTGGCGGCATCAAAGGCTTTGCCCATGATGGTGTGCTTGGCGTAAGCGGGCCCAGCCGTGAAGGGCTGCCCCAACTCTTTCATGTATTTGCGCGCATCTGTGATCAGGTAAACCTTCTCGGCAATTTGCTTGTAATTCACATCGCCCTTGATGTACCCCCAGCGCTTCATCTGTGTGAGCATCCACACCGCCATGCTCTGCCAAGGCATGGGGTCAAAGTCCGCACGGTCAGGCACGTTCATGACCTTGCCCAAACCATCGGCAAACTTGCCCGTCAGCACCTGGCTGAGCACGGCCTCGGGTTGGTTGAGGTATTGCGCAGGCGCGATGACCTTGGCGATCAACTCGCGGTTGCCCGGCTGGCGCGCCATGGCCGCCGCCGTGAGCACAGCGCGGTAGAGCGCCGCAAAGGTGTTGGGGTTCTTCTGAATGAATTCGGTGCTGGTGCCAAAGGCGCAACAAGGGTGACCGTTCCACAAATCTTTGGTCAGCATGTGGATGAAGCCGACTTCGTCGAACACGGCACGCTGGTTGAACGGATCGGGGCCCAAAAACCCATCGATGTTGCCAGCGCGCAGGTTGGCCACCATCTCGGCAGGCGGGATCACCCGGATCTGCACATCGGTGTCAGGGTTGATGCCGTTTTCGGCCAGGTAGTAGCGCAACAAGAAGTTGTGCATCGAATAGTCAAACGGCACGCCGAACTTGAAGCCCTTCCAGTTTTTGGGGTCGCGGTTGTCCTTGTGGCGCAAACTCAAGGTGATGGCCTGACCGTTGACGTTTTGTACCGTGGCCACGTTCATGGGCGTGGCGTTCGAGCCCAGCCCCATGCTGATAGCCAAAGGCATCGGTGACAAGAAATGCGAGGCGTCGTACTCCTTGTTGATCATCTTGTCGCGCACCAAGGCCCAACCCGCGGTTTTGGTCACTTCCACGTTCAAGCCTTGCTTGCTGTAAAAGCCCAGTGGGTGCGCCATGATGAGTGGCGTGGCACAGGTGATCGGGATGAACCCGATCTTGAGGTTGGTTTTTTCGAGCGGCCCTTTGTCTTGCGCCATGGCCTGCAGGCTGGCCATGGGCATCACACTGGCGATCGCAGCCATGGCCGTCTTTTTGCCCACGGCACGCAAGAACATGCGTCGCTCTTCGTCGTGTGGGAACAGCGACTTGACCAAAGTGGCCTCAATGAATTCCTGGCTGTAGGCCTCAAACTCGGCCGTTTCTGACCGGGCACGCAATTGCGCGGCTGCGGCATCGGCCACCACCTCGGCGTGGTGGTCTGCAGGCGAATGGTCGCGACCGCAACTGCACTTGAGCATCAGGGGGCGGTCGGCGTTGTACGGATCAAAGAATTCAGACATGGCAACCTCGTGGATAGAAGATGCCTGACACCTTGCAAGCTGCGGGCCAGAAAACGCCGAAGTCGTGCCAGATGGGACGACTCGCACAAAATCGCCATGCCCATGTCGACAGGGTGTAGGGCTGCCCCTACACGGCCCAGAGGCACCGCACCACAAATGCCTCAGTTTTTCGATGCCGACTGACCACTGCCCAGGCTTTGCGCGTACAAAGCCAACTCGACATCGTTCTTGGTGCCGGTCTTTTCGAGGATGCGTGCACGGTAAGTGCTCACCGTGTTGGAAGCCAGGTTGAGTTGCGCACCAATTTCGGTCACGGTGTGGCCCTGGGTCAACAAAAGGTAGACCTGGTGCTCACGGTGTGAGAGCAACTCGATCCCGGTTTTGGTGCGCCCTTGACTGACCAGGCTGGCCAGGGCCTCGGCAGTGGCTGGCGTGACGTGCATGCCCCCGGCAGCGACACGGTGCAAGGCCCCCAGGAGTTCGTCGGGGTCGGTGCTTTTGTTCAAATAGCCCGATGCGCCCAACTTGATGCAACGCACCGCGTATTGCTTTTCAGGGTAAGTGCTGAGCATGAGCACAGGCAAGTCGGGCCAGCTCTTGCGCAAGGCCTGCAGAACGTCCAAACCATCCATGCCCGGGAGGGCGATGTCCAGCAGCACCACGTCAATGCCCTGCGGGCCTTGCAGTTTTTGGACTTCATCCAGAACCCCGGGGCCTGTCTCTGCCTCGGCCACCACCTGCACTCGCGGGTCATCGGCCAACACCATCTTGAGGCCCTCGCGCACGATCTTGTGGTCGTCGCCCAGCAACACGCGCACAGCGCTGTCCATGCCCGGGGTCACAAGTGCACCTCCGGCATGGGCATGGACAAGCGCATGCAGGTGCCCCGCCCCGGCTGGCTGTCGACCTCGATCACGCCACCAAAGTGCCGCGCCCGCTCGCGCATGCCCATGATCCCGTAGGACTGGGGAGATTCAAACGCCTGCGGCAAAGCGCCGCAGCCATCGTCCTCGACCGACAAATGCAGCCAGCCCTCGCGCAAGGCGATGTCGATGTCGACCGTACTGGCCCGGGCGTGGCGACCCACATTGCTGAGCATCTCCTGAAAGATGCGGAACACCGCCATGGCCATGGGCTCGGGCAACTCCAGCCGCTCATTGACCTCCATGCGCCACTGCAGCTGTTGCTCGGCCGATTGCACATACTCTTGTGCTTGCCACTCCAGCGCACCCCACAAGCCTTGGTGGTCCAGAATGCTGGGGCGCAGGTCGGTGATGATGCGCCCCACATTGACCACCGCGTTCTCAATCAGGCGGCCCATGTTTTGACACTTTTCGCGCATTTTTTCGTGCGGGCTCTGCGGCTCTTTTGTGGCACGCTGCTCCTGCTCGGACAGACGCTTGTCCAGCCAGCCCACATCCATCTTGAGGGCGACCAACAAACTGCCCAGCTCGTCGTGCACCTCGCGTGCGATGCGGGTGCGCTCTTCTTCGCGCACCGCATCAGACCAAGCGGCCAACTCTCGCAACTGCTGCAAAGCGGTTTCTAGGGCATGGGTGCGTTCGGCCACGCGCAGCTCCAGGTCGTTTTTGGCCTGGTGCAAGGCTTGCTGAGCGAGTTTGCGCTCGGTGATGTCCACAAAGGTCACCACCGCGCCACGCACAACACCCTCGTCAAACACGGGGTAACTCGAATATTCCACCGGGAAACTGCTGCCGTCCTGCCGCCAGAACACCTCGCTGTCGATCCGGCACGAGTCGCCTTGCCGAAAGGCGTTGTAGATCGGGCAGTCGTCCATCGGGTAATGCGCCCCGCCCGCATGCGAATGGTGGGTCAATTGATGCATGTTGAGCCCCAGCACCTGCTGCGGCTCAAAACCGATCATGCGGGCCCCGGCCGGGTTGATGAAGACGCACAGGCCTTCCAGGTCGACGCCAAAAACCCCCTCGCCGGTCGACGCCAGCATCAGGCCAAGCGGGTCTCGCCAGGCGTCGGCCACCACAAGCTTGGCGGGTTGGAGGTGATGAGGGTCTGCGCACATGGCACAGCACAAGCAAGCGCTGTGCCAAAACGCACCCTTTTGAGACAAAAAAAGGCGCTCAAAGCGCCGAACAACCCTGTTGGGTGGCAGGGGGCTCCTTCAAAAAGCCCCCTGTCAGTGGTCGCTGTTTGAGATGGATCAGCTGGGCCGCTTCATCTGGCATGAGGTGGGCTGGGCGCTGATGTACGAGTCCCAAACCACTTCGGTGCGGAAACCGTAGCCCGTGTTTTCCGCGTCGTACTTCACGCCCTTGCTGCCTTTTTTGGCCCAAATGCCCAAATACAAAGGCGCTTCGAGCTGGTGGTCTGTCTTGCGCATTTTGACTTCACCAATAGGGCTCTTGTAGCTCATGCCTTCGAGCGCAAACGCCACCTTCTTGGCGTCGGTTGATTGGGCTTTGCGCATGGCTTCGCGCAGCATGTTCATGGTGTTCCAGTGGGCTGCAAAGATGAAGTCGTCGTTGTACTTTTTCTTGTAGTCCACATAGATTTTCTCAAGTTCAGGCGTGGGTGCGTTGTGGACCCAGTTCCAGATCACACCCACTTTGCCCTCACCCCATGAGCCCAGCTGTGCGGGCGTGCCAGGGTTATTGGCATTGAGCGTGAAGTAGTTGATGTTCAGACCAAAGTCGCGCGCTGACTTGAACATCAAGGTCAGGTCGCTGCCCCAGTTCGAGGTGATGACGGTGTCCGCACCCGAGGCGGCAATTTTGGCCACATAAGAGGCAAAGTCACGCGTTTGCGCGATGGGAATGAAGTCATCCCCCACGATTTGGATGTCCGGGCGTTTGCGCGCCAAATACTCTTTAGCGGCCTTGGACACTTGGCGGCCGTGGGTGTAGTCCTGATTGATCAGGTACACCTTTTTGATGTCCTTGCGGCCTTGCATGTAGGTCGACAGTGCCTCCATCTTCATCTCGCTGGAGGGGTAAAAGCGGAAGTGCCAAAAGCTGCAGCGCTCATTGGTCAGCTGCGGGTCCATGGCCGAATAGTTGAGGTACACCGTGGCACGCTCGGGCTCACGCTCGGCGAGTTTGTTCAGCGCATCGACCAGGGCCAATGCCACGCCTGAGCCACCGCCTTGGGTGATGAACCGGATGTTGCGGTCGTTGGCCGCTTTCAGCGCATTCAGGCTTTCCTGAGGAGAGCCTTTGTTGTCGAACTCCACAATTTCCAACTGGGGGTCTTTGGGGCCCGCTTTGGCGTTAAGCTGAATCACCACCTCGCGCAATTGCTTGAGCGAGTTTTGTCCTGTCAAGGCAAAAGGCCCCGACAGCAAATCAATGAAACCGACCTTGACGGTTTCTGCCGCTTGGCCGCTCAGACTGGCGGTCAGAGCGACGGCAAACAGCCATCCTTTGACCCATGGTTTGTTCTTGGGGGTTTGTGTCATAGAGGTCTCCTGCTTTGTTGTGAAACGGGTGCCTTCAGGCAGCCACGGCGGAATCTTAGGTCACATGGCCCGCGAAATCACTTCTTTCATGATTTCGCTGGTGCCGCCATAGATGCGCTGGATGCGGGCGTCGGTGTACATGCGGCCGATCAGGTACTCGTTCATGTAGCCATAGCCGCCGAAGAGCTGAAGGCAGGTGTCGACCACGCGGCCTTGTGCTTCCGAGCCCCAGAGCTTGGCCATGGACGCGGTGGCCGTGTCGAGCTTGCCGGCCACCAAGTCTTCGACGCAGCGGTCGATGAAGGCACGGCCCACCTGGATCTCGGTGGCCACTTCGGCCAGCTTGAACTTGGTGTTTTGAAAGTCGGCCACGGTCTGGCCAAAAGCCTTGCGGTCGCGCACGTAGTCGAGCGTGATCTGGTACGCCCCTTCCATCGCCGCCAAAGCGGTGAGGCCAATGATGAGCCGCTCGTAGGGCAGGTCGGCCATGAGTTGGAAGAAGCCTTGACCTTCTTTGCCGCCCAAGAGCTGCTCGGCACCCACGCGCACGTCGTCAAAGAACAGCTCAGAGGTGTCCTGCGCCTTGAGGCCGATCTTGTCGAGTACGCGGCCCACGCGATAGCCGGGGCAGTTTTCGGTCTCGACGATCAGGATGGAGGTGCCCTTGGCACCTTGGCCCGGATCGGTCTTGAGCACCACCAACACCACCCCGGCCAGAAAACCGTTGCTGATGAAGGTCTTGGAGCCGTTGATGACATACCCATCATCGGTGCGCTCGGCGCGGGTGCGGATACCCTGCAAGTCCGAGCCCGTGCCCGGCTCGGTCATGGCAATCGCGCCCACCAGCTCGCCCGTGGCCATGCGCGGCAGGTAACGGCGCTTTTGTTCTTCGGTGCCGTGGTTCAAAAAGTAATGCGCCACGATGGAGTGCACCGACGAGTTCATGCCCGTCAGGCTGCGGCGCGACATCTCTTCGTAGAGCACGGCTTCGTGCCGGAAGTCGCCGCCCCCGCCGCCCCACTCCTCAGGGATGTCGGTGCACAAGAGGCCCAGCGCCCCGGCCTTGCGCCACATCTCATGGCCAACGTGGCCTCGCTTGCGGGCAGCCTCGTCTTCGGGCTGCATTTCTTCTTCGAGGAACCGGACCACGGTGTCACGGAGTTGGTCCAGATCGGGGTCGGTCCAGGAGCGGCGGAACTGAATGGGCATGGCGGACTTTCAGGTCAAAAGATGTGCATGGGAGAGCACCGATTGTGCAGCCCGCATCTCCCGCAAACAGTCACTTTGGGTGCAGGGCCAACACTTGACCATAGCCGAGCTGAAGTGCGCTGAATTCGTCGCAAGCGACGATTTCCGGAATGCCCTGCGGCACCAGAATGGACTCAAAGCGGTTTGGCATGCTTTGAAACCTGAGCCTGAGAAAGGCTGACCTCCCATTTTTGGATTTTCACCATGCGACAAAAATCACGCGCCGTCATTGCCCGAGACCATTCGGGCACCGTCACTGTTGAAGACATTTGGGTCGACCCACCGCAGCACGGTGAAGTGATGGTCAAGATGGACGCCTGCGGCGTCTGTCACAGCGACTTGTCTGCCGCCACGGGCGTCATCCCCCTCCCAACGCCTGTGATCCTGGGCCATGAAGGGGCTGGCCGCATTGTGGCCGTCGGAGAAGGCGTCAAAGGGCTCGCTGTGGGTGACCGCGTGATCACGTCTTTTGTCAGCATGTGCGGCCATTGCCGGTACTGCACCACAGGTCAACCCCAGCTGTGCGATCAAAACACACGGACCGTGTTCACCTTGCCCGATGGCACGGTTCGTACCCACGACATGCAAGGCCAAGACCTCCACATTTTGTGCGGGTGCGGCGTGATGGCCGAGCACGCCACACTGCACATGGACAATGTGGTCAAAGTGGACCGCCCCGACATTCCCATGGATTGCTGCGCACTGATCAGTTGTGGGGTCATGACCGGCGTGGGCGCCGTGGTCAACACCGCCAAGCTCACAGCAGGCTCCATTGCCGTGGTGTTTGGCGCAGGCGGCGTGGGTCTCAATGCGATTCAAGGCTGCGCCTTGGCGGGAGCTGCCATGGTCATCGCGGTGGACCGCTCAGACCACAAATTGGAACTGGCCCGCTTGTTTGGCGCCACCCACACCCTCAATGCCACCCACGAAGACAACTTGGTCAAGACCCTGAAAAAGCTGACCGGCGGTGGGGTCGACTACGCGTTTGAATGCGTGGGCTTGGGCAGCGTGGTGGTGCAGGCTTATGGGTCACTGCGCAGAGGTGGAACCGCTGTGGTGGTCGGTGTTGCAGGTCAACAAGACACCACCACCCTCAAAACCGTTTCACTGACGCTGGAAGAAAAAACCCTCAAAGGCAGTTACTACGGCTCTGCCAGACCCCGCGAAGATTTTCCTCGCCTGATGTCGCTCTACAGCAGTGGCAAGCTCAAACTGGACGAGTTGATCACCCACCGTTATGCACTGGACGAAGCGCCCCAAGCCTTTGCAGACTTGGCCGAAGGGCGCAATGCCCGGGGCATGATCATTTTCTGAACGAGCAGGAGTCCTCCCCATGACCACACGCACCATTCAGCAGTTGCACGACCTCAGCGGACGCACCGCTTTGATCACCGGTGGCTCAAGAGGCCTTGGCTTGCAAATGGCCCACGCCTTGGGCGAGGCCGGAGCCCGCTTGCTGATCACTTCACGCAAGCAACATGAGCTCGATGAAGCCGCCAAAGCGCTTCGCGCTGCAGGGCACCAGGTGGATGTGCTGGCCACCGATGGGCGAGACGAGGCGCAAATCCACGCCTTGGTCGACCACGCTTTGGCCACGCTGGGGCACATTGACATCTTGGTCAACAACGCAGGGGCCACCTGGGGCGCTGCCGCCACCGATCACCCGATGGATGCCTGGGACAAGGTGATGGACCTCAATGCGCGCAGTGTGTTTTTGCTTTCACGCGAAGTGGTCAAGCGCAGCATGCTGCCGCGCCAACAAGGGCGCATCGTCAACACAGCCTCGATTGCTGCACTGGGCGGTACTGTGGGTTCGATGCAGGCGGCGGCTTACCACGCCAGCAAGGGCGCCGTGGCCACACTGACCAAAGCACTGGCCTGCGAGTGGGGGCCGCATGGCATCACCGTCAATGCCATCTTGCCCGGCGTGTTCCCCAGCAAGATGGCCCAGCATTTGGTTCAACCCGGCACGGTGGAACCCATTGAAAAAATGCTGCCCCTGCGGCGCGTGGGCGATGACGAAGGACTCAAGGGCGCGGTGCTGCTGTTCGCATCGGACGCAGGCAAACACATCACCGGCGTGCTGCTGCCCGTCGATGGGGGTGCATCGGCGGTGGTCGGGGCCTGAGCCTCAGGGCAACACCCAGACCCCAACTCAAACGCACTTGAATCCAAAAAAATGGCCACCCCTGAGGTGGCCATTTTTTTTAGCAACGGCCTTCAGGCCGTGGGCAAACGGTGGTCGCGGTACTGTTCGCGCAACTTGGTCTTGAGCAGCTTGCCCGTGGCCGTGTGCGGCAGCGCATCCACAAACACAACGTCGTCGGGCAGCCACCATTTGGCGATGCGTGAAGACAAATAGTCCAACAGCTCTTTGGCCTCGACTTGCGTGCCCGGACGGCGCACCACCAGCAAAAGCGGGCGTTCCTGCCACTTGGGATGCGCCACACCGATCACGGCCGACTCGGCCACACCCGGATGCGAGTTGGTGGTGTTTTCCACATCGATCGACGAAATCCACTCGCCGCCCGACTTGATCACGTCTTTGGCACGGTCCACCAGCTGCAAAAAGCCATCGGGGTCGATGGTGGCCACGTCACCCGTCGGGAAGTAGCCCTCGGCGTCGAGCACCTCACCGCCTTCGCGACGGTAGTAGCCACTGGCAATCCATGGACCGCGCACATGCAGGTGGCCAAAAGCCACGCCGTCCCAGGGCAGGGCTTGGCCATTTTCATCGACGATCTTCAAGTCCACGCCCCAGACGCCACGGCCTTGCTTCAGCTTGGTCTTGATCAGGTCTTCGGCAGGGACATTCGCGTGCTTGAGCAGCAGCTTGCTGATCACACCAATCGGGCTGGTCTCGGTCATGCCCCAGCCTTGCACTACTTCGGCACCGAACTGGTTTTCGAAGCGCTCGAGCATGCCACGCGCCACTGCTGCGCCGCCAATGCCGATGCGCTTGACACCCAGCGATTTGGGGTCCAGGTGCGGGTTCGCGTCCAGGTACTGGAACAGCATCATCCACACCGTGGGCACGCCTTGAGAGAACGTCACGCGCTCTTGGTTCATCAGATTGAACACGCTCTCGCCATCCAGGTGGGGGCCAGGCAGCACCAACTTGGCTCCCACCATCGCGGCGGCGTACGGCATGCCCCAGGCATTGGCATGGAACATCGGCACGATCAAGAGCAGCGTTTCAGTCGAGCTGACGCCAAAAGTGTCGGGCGCGAGCTCCATCAGCGTGTGCAACAGGGTTGAACGGTGCGAGTAAAGCACCCCTTTGGGGTTGCCCGTGGTGCCTGAGGTGTAGCACAGCGATGACGCGCTGCGCTCGTCAAACTCTGGCCAGGTGTACTCGCTGCTGTGCGACGCCAGCAAGTCGTCAAAGCACAGCACATTGGGCACACCAATGTCGGGCATGTGCGCCTTGTCGGTCATGGCCACAAAGGTTTTGACGGTCTTGAGCGAGGGTGCCAACTGAGCCACCAATGGCGCAAAAGTCAGGTCAAAAAACAGCACCTGGTCTTCGGCATGGTTGACGATGTAGTCCACCTGCTCAGGAAAGAGGCGCGGGTTGACCGTGTGCAACACCGCACCGCAACCCGACACGCCGTAATAGAGCGCCAGGTGGCGGTAAGAGTTCCAGGCCAGCGTACCGACCCTGTCGCCTTGCTTGACCCCGAGCGCCTGCATGGCGTTGGCCACTTGACGGGACATCTGTGCGATGCCTTTCCAGGTGGTGCGGTGCACATGCCCTTCGGGCAAGCGCGACACAATTTCAGTGTCCGGGTGAAACGTGGCAGCGTGCTCAATCAGAGAAGAAATGAGCAGCGGGCGGTCTTGCATCAGGCCTTGCAACATAAAGGTCTCCTGGAGTTTTGATCAAGGCGGGAAGACCACAAGGGCTTCCCGTCCAAGGAGGACTTAACCGGCCGTTGCCGGCAAGATGGTTTCGTAAACCTTGCCGTTGAAGCGCTGCAACGCCTTCTTCTGGATGGGGAAGAAATCGTCGGGTGCGGTCTTGATGTCAATGCCGGGGTACAGCATGGGTGGCGTGAAGTTCAGGTTGGCCGCCTGCTTCATGATGTTTTCACGGGTGAGGTTGTCGCCCGCCATGCGCAGCACCTGCACCATGGTCGCGGCGGTCGAATAGCCATTGGCATTGAGTGTGTCTTCGGGATCGCCTGAGGGGTAGTACTGTTTCATCGTTGCCGCGTATTCAGCGACATCTTTGTTGCCAGCAGCTGCTGGATCCAAGGGGGTCAGCAAGTAGGTTGAAGAGATGATGCCTACGGCGTTTTCAAGCCCGGCAGGCTTGAGCACAGAACTGGCCGACTGAGACACGCTCACCAAGTACTGGGTGGGCTTGAAACCGATTTCGGCCGATTTGCGGATGGCCTGCGCTGCAAATTTGGGGGTGGTGATGCTGACAAACACATCCACACCGGCCGACTTGAGCGTCACCATCTGGCTGTCGATGGTGGGGTCGCTCACCTCGTAGGTCAGGTGTTGGGTGACCATGGTTTTGGCTTTGTCACCCAGGCCGTCGAGCAGGCCTTTCATGTAATCTTTGCCGAAGTCATCGTTTTGCATCAGCACGCCGATCTTGGCATTGGGCTTGGTTTGCAAAATGTGTTTGGCGTACAAGCGGCCTTCGGCCTGGTAGGTGGGCTGCCAGCCCATGGTCCAAGGGTTGGTCTTGGGATCACCAAAGCGGGTGGCTCCGGTATTGATGAAAAGCTGAGGCACTTTCTTGGCGTTGAGGTAACGCTGCACCGCGATGTTTTGCGCGGTGCCCAGCGAACCAAACATGAGCAGCACTTCGTCTTGCTCAACCAGCTTGCGGGTCTGCTCTACCGACTTGGCCGGGTTGTAGGCATCGTCAAGCGTCATGAAGTTGATCTTGCGACCGTTCACACCGCCGGAAGCATTGACCTTGTCAAAGTAAGCCTGCATGGCCTTGCCCACAGTGCCGTAGGCCGAAGCGGGGCCGGAGTACGGGTTCAGGTTGCCCAGCTTGATTTCGGTGTCGCTGGCACCGGTGTCGTACTTTTTCTGGGCCGTTGCCAGCAAGGGCAAGGCGCTCAGCAGCAGCACGCCGGCTCCGAGTTGGAGGGTCCGGCGAAGACCGGCATCAAAAGATTTGGACATGTTGTCTCCTGGTCGTTATGAAGGAACTGAATCAGGCGCTGAACAATGGCCATCGAAAGCACCCTGATTTGAGCGTCATAGGCATCGTAGAAAGCAGGTCACAGGAGGGCATCGTCGGAACTGACGATATTGCAAACGCCTCAACGCGGCGGGAACTTGGGCTCGCGTTTTTCAAGGAAGGCACGCACGCCTTCGGCAAACTCAGGCCGATCAATCAGTTCGCGCTGGCGCGACGCTTCGTAGTGCAGTTGCTCGGGCAGCGTAGCGCCTTCGGCATGGTCGTAGGTGCGGCGAATTTCCTGCGCTGCGTGGGCAGGCAACTGTGCCAGTCGCTGCGCCAACGCTTGCGCTTGCTCGAGCAGTTGATCGTCTTGAACGCAGGCCCAGATGAGACCCCAATCCAATGCCTGCTGTGCCGTCAGACGGTCGCCCAACAGGCTCAGGCCCACGGCACGCGCCCGCCCAGCAGAGCGGTGCAAAAACCAGGTGCTGCCCAAATCAGGCACGATGCCAAGACGCGGCATGAAAGGCAGATAAAAGTAAGCCGACTGCGCCGCCACCACGATGTCGGCCGCGAGCGCCACGCCCACACCCGCGCCTGCGCAAGGACCGTTGACCGCGCTCACCACCGGAAACGGCAGGCTGCGGATGTCTTCGATCAAACGGTTGGACAACGCTTCCATCGCATCGGCCGTTTGCTCGCCCAAGCTTTTGTCAGAAGGCGGCCGCATGCTGCCCAAATCAGCGCCCACGCAAAAGGCTTTGCCCACACCGGTGATCACGAGCGCCCTCACCGAGCGGTCTTCGCGCAGCGCCGCCAGTTGCTCGCGCAGGGCCATTTGCAAAGGCAGCGCCAGCGGGTTCAGGCGCTGAGGAATGTTCAGCTTGAGCCAGGCCACATCGCCCTGGCGCTCCAACAAGATCGGGTTTTCATCGGCCATGCTGTCTCCAGTCACTCAGTGGCTTGGCGCCGTGCGCCAGGCCTGCAGCTTGCGCAGCAAACCGACCACACCCCCGGGCAAAGCAAACATCAGCAAGATCAGCACCACGCCGTACACCGCCCAGGGTGCGGCTTTGGACACCTTTTCTGCCAGGTTGGGCACGAACATGATGAAAATCGCGCCATACAAAGCGCCCCACAGTGTGCCCACACCGCCCACCACGATGCCCACCAGCAAAGAGATTGACAGGAACAGGGTGAATGAATCGGGCGAGACAAACTGCACGGCGATGGCCGACAACGCACCGCCCACGCCGGTGTACGCGGCAGATACGCCAAAAGTCATGGACTTGTAGTGGCGGTTGTCCACGCCCATGGCCTCGGCCGCCATGGCGTGGTCTCGGATGGCGCGCATGGCGCGGCCTGTGCCGCTTTGCAACAGGTTGTGCGCGATCCAGAACATCACCACCGCCACCCCAAGGGCAAACAAGTACAGCCATTGGTCTTGTGTCAGTGGCAGGCCCCAGGGCGCGTCGGGCTTCATCAGCACAATGCCCTGCACGCCACCAGTCCAGGCCTCAAGGTGTTTGTATTTGAGCAACTGCGGCATGGCCACCCCGAGCGCGAAGGTGGCCAGCGCCAGGTAAAGGCCTTCGAGCTTGAGCGCCGGTCGGCCAAACAGATAACCGACCAACAAGCAAACCGCCGCCGCCGCAGGCACGGTGGCCCAATAAGGCACAGCGGCATGCTCCATCAAGATGCCAGTGACGTAAGCCCCCAGGGCAAAGAAGGCGCCGTGGCCGAGTGAAATCTGCCCGTTGTAGCCGGTCAGCATGTTCAGCCCCACCAGCGCAATCGCATACGCCACCACCATGGTGGCCTGAAACAGCTGGTAGCCCTTGGCCACAAAGGCCAGGCCCACAGCCAGCAGCAGCAGCGCCACCATGCCGAACTGGACGGTGCGCTCAGACATGCCTGCCACACCCGTTGGCAAGGCGGCTTTGAATGACGTACTGGTTTTCATGCTTCAGACCCTCGTCACAATTTTTTTGCCGAGCAAGCCCGAGGGTCGCACGATCAGCACCACCACGATCAGGGCCAGCGCGACCGACAGTTTGAGCTCGGTGCCCACCACATAGGTGCCGAGCAAGTTTTCCAGCACACCCACAATGAAGCCGCCCAGCACCGCCCCGACCGGATTGTCGATGCCGCCAATCAAAGCGCCCGCAAAGGCGTACAGCAGCACACCCGTCATCATGTTGGGGTCCAGAAAGACCACAGGCGCGACCATCATGCCGGCCACCGCGCCGATGGCACCGGCCAAGCCCCATCCGAGCATCAGCATGCGGCCGACCGAAATGCCCACCAGTCGTGAAGAGTTGGCGTTTTGCGCCGCTGCCCGCATGGCCAGGCCCAAGGACGTGAAGCGGAAAAACGAAAACAGCAAGGCCACCATCACCAGCGCCACAAAAATGGCACCCACCTCATGCGCCGACATGAGCTGCGAGCCGAACCAGGCATCGGCCGCGAACGGGCTGGGAAAGGGCTTGATGGTGTAACCGAAAATCCAGCCCGCCAGGCTGTGGAAAATCACCAGCAAGCCAATGAAGACCACCACCACCGACAGCTCGGGCGCACTGTGCATGGGCCGGATCACGGCGAACTCGATCGCTGCCGCCAACACAAAAGACAAGACCACCGTCAGCCCGAATGCGGCCCAGTAAGAAAAGCCTGAATCCAGCAGCATCCAGGCCATGAAAGTGGAGAACATCGCCATCTCACCCTGGGCGAAATTGATGTGGTGTGTGGCCTGGTAAATCATCACCAGGGCCAGCGCCACACTGGCATAAATGCCGCCCGTGGCCAGGCCCGAGAGCGTTTGGTGCAGCAATTCGTTCATCGGTCAGTCCCTCATTCGCCCAGATAAGCGCGGCGTACCGCGTCGTTGCTGCGCATGTCACTCGACGGGCCGTGCAGCACCACACGGCCGGTCTCCAGCAGGTAAGCGGTGTCGGCGATGTCCAGCGCCAACTTGGCGTTTTGCTCCACCAGCAAGATGGCCACTTTTTGTTCTTGGTTGATGCGCCGCATGATGGCAAAAATGTCTTTGACCACCAGCGGGGCCAGGCCAAACGACGGTTCATCGAGCAGCAGCAAACGCGGCCGACCCATCAGGGCGCGGCCAATCGCCAACATCTGCTGCTCACCGCCCGACAAGGTGCCCGCCTGCTGGCTGGCCCGCTCGCGCAGGCGAGGAAAGTAGCCATAGACTTTGTCCATGTCTTCGGCCAGACCTTCTCGGTTGGCGCGGCTGAAGGCGCCCAGGCGCAGGTTTTCTTCGGTGCTCAGCGCCATGAAGGTGCCGCGCCCATCGGGCACATGGCCCACGCCCAAGCGGGCAATTTGTTCGGTGTTGCGGCTGTTCAGGGCCACGCCACCCAGCGTGATGTTGCCCGTGGTCTGCACCATCAACTGACACAGCGCCCGCAAGGTGGTGGTTTTGCCTGCGCCGTTGGCGCCCAGCATGGCCGTGATTTGGCCCTCGGCCACATCCAGGTTCAGGCCGTGCAGCACCTGGGTGTTGCCATACCGCGCATGCAGATCGCGCACTTCCAGCAAGGTGCTCATGACGCGGTTTCCTCGGTTTCGCCCAGATAGGCGCGGATCACTTCGGGGTGCTGGCGCACCTGCGCGGGCGTGCCTTCGGCGATCTTCTTGCCAAAGTTCAGCGCCACCACACGGTCCGAGATGCCCATGACCAGGCCCATGTGGTGTTCCACCAGCAGCACCGTGACCTTGAGGCGGTCTCGGATATCGCGGATCAAGGCGCCCAAGCTGTGCAGCTCTTCGTGGTTCAGACCGCAGGCGGGCTCGTCCAGCAGCAACAACTGCGGCTGCGAGGCCAGCGCCCGTGCCAGCTCGACCCGCTTTTGCGTGCCAAAAGGCAAGTCGCCCACCACGCGGAGAGTTTCGTCCTGCAGGCCCAGAAATTCGATCAGCTCATCGGCCTTGGCTGCGGCTTGCGCCTCGACCTGCGCCACACCCGGCAGGCGAAACGCATTGCGCAAAAAACCCGCATGGTGCTGGCTGTGGCAGCCCACCAGCACGTTCTCACGCACAGTCATGGTCTTGAACAGCGCCAGGTTCTGGAAAGTGCGGCCAATGCCCAAGCCCGCCATGCGGTGGCGCGGCAAGTCGTTGAGCGGCTGGCCGTTCCAGGCGATGGTGCCGCTGTCGCACACATAAAGGCGCGATAGGCAGTTGAACAAGGTGCTCTTGCCCGCGCCGTTGGGTCCGATCAATGCGCAGATTTCGCCCCGATGAACATCGAAGGACACCCCGTCGAGGGCCACAATGCCCCCGAACCGGACGGTGACGCCCGAGATGCTGAGCAGGGGCTGGCCGGATTCAGGCGCAGCGCTTTGCATCACAGGCGCTCGATGATGGTCACGTTGGCCATGCCACCGCCTTCGCACATGGTCTGCAGACCATAGCGCTTGCCGCGTTGACCCAAGGCATTCACCAAGGTGGTCATGAGCTTGGTGCCCGAAGCACCCAATGGGTGGCCCAAGGCAATCGCACCACCGTTGACGTTCAGGCGCGCCGGGTCAGCCCCCAGCGCCTTGAGCCAAGCCAGCGGGACCGAGGCAAAGGCTTCGTTGACTTCGTACAGGTCGATGTCGTCGATTTTCATGCCCGCTTTTTTCAGGGCCCGCTCGGTGGCCGGGATAGGCGCTTCGAGCATGATGACCGGGTCATGGCCGATCATGGTCATGTGGTGGATGCGGGCCAAGGGCTGCACGCCCAGGGCCTTGAGGCCACGCTCGTTGACAATCATCACGCCTGTGGCACCGTCACAAATCTGGCTGGCGTTGGCGGCGGTGATGACCCCGCCTTCTTGCAGCAGCTTGACGCTTTGGATACTTTCAAACGTCGCTTCGGCGCGGATGCCTTCGTCAGCGCTGTGCATTTCGCCCGATGCACCGCCGTCTGCGGTGCGCACGGCCACAGGCAAGATTTCGTTCTTGAAGGCGCCCGCTTGGGTGGCGGCCAAAGCGCGTTGATGGCTCAGCAAGGCGTAGCGGTCCAGCTCGTCTTTGCTCAGGCCATATTTGCGGGCCATCATTTCAGCGCCCATGAACTGGCTGAAGGCCACGTTGTTGTAACGCTGGTTGACCAAATCGCTTTGGTAAGAGCCCATCCCGGCTTTTGAGGCCAGCGACGAGGGGCTGAACATGGGCACACGGGTCATGGACTCGACACCGGCCGCGATCACGATGTCCATCGCACCTGACATGACGGCCTGGGCTGCAAAGTGCACCGCCTGCTGCGACGAGCCGCACTGGCGGTCGATCGAAGTGCCTGGCACCGACTCGGGCAGGCGCGAAGCCAGCACCGCGTTGCGCGCCACGTTGGTGGCCTGCTCGCCCACTTGGCTCACACACCCCATAAACACATCTTCAATCAACGCCGGATCGGCCCCGGTGCGGTCCACCAGGTCGTTCAGGACCTGCGCAGCCAGATCAACCGGGTGCCAGCCGGACAAACGCCCGCCCCGGCGTCCGCCAGCGGTGCGGGTGGCTGCGACGATGAATGCTTCAGACATGAGGAGCTCCCGAAAGTTTCAAATGAAAGTGATTTTGAGGCGCAGGCTCACCCAGCAGCATCGTCAGAACAGACGATTTTGGAAGGTGTGCTGCACCGCAGCAGATTTCAACGCGGCGCCATGCGGATGGCCCCATCAATCCGAATGCACTCGCCATTGAGGTAGCGGTTGGTGATGAGGGCTTCGGCCAAATGGGCGTATTCGGGTGGTTCACCCAAGCGCTTGGGAAAGGGCACCGTCGCGGCCAAGGCGGCTTTGACGTGGTCGGGCGCGGCCTGCAAAAGTGGCGTGTTGAAGATGCCGGGCAAGATGGTGTTGACGCGGATGCCGTCGCCCATCAGGTCGCGGGCAATGGGCAGCGTCATGCCCACGATGCCGGCC
The DNA here is from genome assembly GCA_947372495.1 of Comamonadaceae bacterium. Taxonomy (GTDB): domain Bacteria; phylum Pseudomonadota; class Gammaproteobacteria; order Burkholderiales; family Burkholderiaceae_C; genus Limnohabitans_A. The sequence goes on from CANBTZ010000013.1 coordinate 18,118, forward strand.
TTGCTGGCCGAGTAGCTGGCTTGACCCGCTTGGCCGTCTTGCGCAGCCACCGAGGCGGTGTTGATGATCACGCCGCGCTCGCCGTCTTCTTGCGGCGCAAGCGTCAGCATGCCTGCGGCCGACTTGGCGATGCAGCGGAAAGTGCCCACCAGGTTGATCTGGATGATGCGGTCGAAGTTGGCCGTCGGAAATGAGCGAATTTCACCCGTTGCCTTGTCGCGGCTGGCGGTCTTGATGGCGTTGCCCGTGCCTGCGCAGTTGACCAAAATGCGTTCCTGACCCAGCGCTGCCCGCGCTTTGGCAAAACCGGCATCGACCTGTTCTTCGGAGGTCACATCGACCTTGCAAAAGATGCCCCCCAGCTCTTGGGCCAGGGCTTCGCCTTGCGCTTCGTTCAGGTCAAACAGCGCTACCTTGACGCCATGGCTGGCCAGTTGCCGCGCTGTGGCCGCGCCCAAGCCCGATGCCCCGCCGGTGATGATGGCTGTCACTTGTGAATTGAGTTGCATGGGACTGTCTCCGGAAATTCAAAAATGAACACCTGCTCGCCGTCTGACGACTTCATGCATCAGGCGGTGTTGCAGGCTCGACAGGTTCAGTCTAAAAACCCCGGCGGCTGATGGCATCGTCCGAAGCGACGAAATCGCCAAAGTTGGCTTGCCTTCGCCTGACAAACCGGCGACCAGGTCACTGCGGCGGCTGGGGCCATAATGAAATTTGACCATCTGAGACCACCCCAACCCCTTTCTGGTTTTCCAGACCCGCCGCCATGCCCGCCCCTCGCGAACCCAACACACTGACCAGCCCTGCGGCAGCGGGTTCGATCACGCTGGGGATGGAGAGCAAGTTCAACCCGCCCGCGCACGATGCCTCGCAAGTGGCCCGCTCGGGTCTGTGCGAGACGATCTGCCGAGGCGCAGGCCAACTGGTGCTGGTGCGCGCCCCCGCCGGGTTTGGCAAAACCACGGCCATGATGCAGGCCCGTGTGCGTCTGGAAAGCCAAGGCGTGGCCACCGCCTGGCTGACCCTGGACAGGGCCGACAACGACGTTTCGCGCTTTTTGAATTGCCTGGAGACGGCCGTTCGGCAACTGGGCATGCCCGGCAACGACACGGTGCAGGCCTTGTCGCGCATCGACACACCGTTTGCACTCTTTCTGGACGAGTTTGAAGCCATCCACGAGGCGTCGCTGTTGAGCATCGTGCGCGAGATCGCTCACAACTTGCCGCGCCAAGGCCTGCTGGTGATGGGCTCGCGCAGCCTGCCGCAAATTGGACTGGCCAGGCTGCGGGTGCGTGGCCAGTTGATCGAGATCGACGCAGAACGTTTGCGCTTCAGCCTGCAAGACACGGCCAGTTTTTTTGAGCAGCGGCCTCACCCACACAAACTGAGCGTTGACCAACTGTTTCGTCTGCACCAAAAAACCGAAGGCTGGGTCGCCGCCTTGTGGCTGGCGGCCATGGCGCTCGACGGGGCTGTTGACCCCGAGGATTTTGTGGCCCGATTTTCGGGCTCGAACCGGGCCGTGGCCGATTACCTGGCCGAAGACGTGCTGGCCCGCCAACCCGCCCACATTCGCCGCTTTTTGCTGCGCACCAGCATCTTGCGGCAGCTTGACGCCTCGGTGTGTGCGGCGCTCAACCCGCAGGCCGACACGGCCGCCATCTTGCAGCAACTCGACACCGACCACCTGTTTTTAACCCCGGTGGCCAGCGAACTGCCGACCTGGCGTTACCACAGCCTGTTTGCCGACCACCTGCGCCAGCAATTGCAGCAAGAGCATCCCGGCGATGTGGCGCGGCTGCATTTGGCCGCCTCGGGTTGGTACGAGTCTCAAGGCCGCCCGGTGCCCGCCATCGACCACGCCATTGAAGGCGGTGACTACCCGCTGGCCATGCAGTTGCTGGAGCAGCACGCCGAAAACTTTTTAGAGCAAGGCCGCATGCGCATGCTGTACCGTTGGTGCAGCAGTCTGCCTGCCAACTTGTTGCAGCAACACCCGCGTCTTGTGATGGCTGCGGTATGGGCCACAGGCTTCACACGCGGCCCTTGGAGCGCCATGGCCTTGCTCGAGCGACAAGAGGCATCGGGCACCATCGACGCGCAATTCCAAAGTGACGCGATGTGCGTGCGCCCCCTTTTGCTGGCCATGCAGGACCGCAACGAAGAAGCACTGGCGGCCGGGCACCCGGCGCTGGAACGCCTGCCGACGGGCAACCACTTTGCAGACACGACCTTGCTCAATGCCATGGCCCACACCACCGCCATGGCCGGTCAAGCCCGGCAAGCTCAACAGTTGCTCGATGCGGCCAAAAAGCAGCACAGCGACAACAGTACCTTCAACCGCATGTACAGCGAGTCCACCGAAGGCTTGCTCGATTTGCAGCAAGGCCGCTTGCGCCAAGCCAGTGCGCGTTTTCGACTGGCAGTGGACGCCACGCACGCGGTGAACCTGCTGCACACGCACGGCAATGCCTGGGCCGGCGTGCTCTACGCCAGCATCGTCTACGAAGCCAACGCGCTCGACGAGGCCGATCACCTGCTCAACGTCTACTTGCCGGTGGCGCGTGATGTTGGTCTGCCTGACCACATGATCCTGAGCCATGCCATGCGTTCGCGCATTGCTTTCATTCAAGGCGATGTGGACGCTGCGTGGCAAGCCATCACCGAGCTCGAATACCTGGGGCACCAGCGCAAGCTGCCCCGAGTGGTGGTGAGCGCCAAGCTCGAGAGAGCCCGTTTGCTGCTGCTGCAAGGCCACGGCCCCGCCGCCCATGACGAGCTGGAAAGGGCCAATGACCCCGCCGTGTGGCAGCGTGAACAAGGCCAGCGCCTCTTGGCCAACGACATCGAATACATGGCCTTGGCCCGCATCCGCTGGGAAACCGCTTTTGGCGATGCAAATCGAGCCCTTCGACTGGCCGATGCCGAACTGGACACCGCCGTTGCCGCCGCGCGCCATCGGCGCATGCTGAGCCTGCGCTTGCTGCGTGCCATGGCGTTGCACCGCGTGGGCGACACACCTGCCGCCTTGTCGACGCTGGGCACAGCACTGCAATGGGCCTGCCAGGAAGGCTTCATGCGGCAAATCCTCGACGAAGGCCCGGCCCTGGGTGCGTTGGTGCAGCGTTACCAAGCGCAACACAACAGCAGCGCGGTGCGCGACCCTTTGATGGGCGACCACCTGCAGCGCCTGGTGCAGGCCTTTGGGCCACTGCCGGTCGATGTGGAAAAAATGCACACACCGACACCTGGGCCGCTGGAGCCGCTCACACGCAAGGAAATCCGGGTGCTGCAGCTTTTGGTCGAGGGCTACTCCAACAGTGCGATGGCCGAGAAACTTTTCGTTTCAGACAGCACGGTGCGCACGCACCTGCGCAACATCAACATGAAGCTCGACGCCCACAGCCGCACCCAAGCGGTGGCGATTGCGCGGCGACTCGGCTTGATCGGCTGAACGCCTTCTGTGGCTTTTCAGGCCTGGCGCTGCCTGCGATCGGTTGCGTTCTTTTGCGCAATGCTCTCGCGGGCATTTTGCCAATCGGCATCGCTCCAGCTGGCCAGATGCGCAAAATTACCGCCCGTGGCTTGGTACTGCGCGCCGTCGATGGCAATCGTCTGGCCGTTCAGGTATTCCGAGCCTGGCCCCATCAAAAACACGGCCAGGTTGGCCAGCTCGGGCATGCGGCCCGTGCGGCCCATGGGATTGCCTTCGGCCTTGTGCTCGCCGCCAGCCGGATTCAGTCGTGCGCTCATGCCCTCGGTCGGAAACAAACCCGGTGCAATGGCGTTCAGGCGGATGCCGCGCCCACCCCACTCGACCGCCAGGGACTGGGTCATGGCATGGAGCCCTGCCTTGGACATGGCCGAGGGCACGGTGAAGGCCGAGCCGTTCCACACCCAGGTGGTGAGGATGGAGATCACCGATGCCTTGCGGCCCTCGGCCAGCCAACGCTTGCCGCATTCGAGCGTCATGTAGAAGCTGCCGCGAAACACGATGTTCGCAATCGCATCGAAAGCGCGCGAAGAAAGGTCTTCGGTGCGGCTCACAAAGTTGCCCGCAGCGTTGTTGATGAGCCCTTCCAGCGGCCCGTGGGTTTGCCAGATGCTGTCGAGCATGGCCTGGATGGCTTCGTCGCTGCGAATGTCACACACCCAGGGCACCACGCGCCCGCCGTGCTGGGCCATCAGCTCGCTCGCGGTTTGCTCGACCACTGCACCGCGGCGCCCGCAGATGTGGACTCGGCCCCCAGCAGCAGCAATGCTTCGCTCATCACGCGACCCAGGCCCGTGCCGCCGCCGGTGACCAACACGCGCTGACCTGTGAGCAAGCCGGGTTTATAAATCAAGTCTTCAAGCGTCATGGCATGTCCTCTTGTGTTCAATGGCCGGTGTAGTGCGGTGGACGTTTTTGCAAAAAAGCCTGCAAACCTTCCTGAAAATCTTCGGTCTGGGTGCACAGGATTTGCTGTCGGTCTTCCATGGCCATGACGGCTTCCAGGCTGCCCATGTCCAGACTCAGGCCCAGCGCCTCTTTGCTTAAGCGCAAACCCAGCGGTGTGGTCCGCAGCATGTCTTCGGCCAAGGCTTGCGCCTCTTGTTGCAAATCGGGCAAGGGCGCCACCATGCTCACCAGGCCCAGCGCATGGGCACGCGCTGCGTCCATGAAACGCCCGGTCAGCAGGTACTGCGCCGCCACCGAGCTGCCCACCATGCGTGGCAAGAAATAACTCACACCCATGTCGCAGCCGGTGAGGCCAATGCGCAAGAACGACGCATTCATGCGCGATTCGGGTGTGGCCAACCGAATGTCCGAGGCCAGCGCGAGCGCAAAACCACCTCCACTGGCTGCACCTTGCACGATGCTGATGATGGGCTGCGGGCAGCGCCGCATGGCCAGCATGATGTCGCGGATGCTGTACTGCACCGCCAACATGTCGCTGGCGCCGACATCCTTACCGGGCTGCTGCTCCTTGAGGTCCAAGCCCGCGCAAAAGCTGGCCCCAACGCCCTGCAGGATGACCACACGGATATCGGTGCGCCGGTACAGGCTCTGAAAGCACTCACGCAGGGCCGTGGCCAAGGCCGGGTTCAAAGCGTTGAGCCGCTCGGGACGGTTCATGGTCAGGCGCAGAACGCCGCCACTTTCCTGGATGTCAAGGACGTCTTGCATGGTGAGGACTTTCAAATGGCTGTTTGCCAACGCGCGCGCACTGCGTCAGGGGTGGACACCGCACTGGCATGCGGCGCATCGGCAGGCGTGCGGTCAAAGCGGGGCGCAGGCGCGGGCTGCAGGACACCTTGCAGATGCGTGAAGGTTTGTCGGGCGCGGTTGTGAGGGTGTTCGGGCGCTTCGTCCCAATCGAGCACGGGGGCAAAGCAAGCGTCGGTGCCTTCGAGCAAAGCACACCACTCGTCTCGGGTGCGGGTACGCAGCACCTCGGCCAACCGCAGCTTGAGCACAGGCCAGGCCTGGCGGTCCATCTGGGCGTCAAACACCGGGTCGTCGGCGATGCCGCATTTCTCGCGCAGCAGGGCATAAAACTGCGGCTCGATGGCGCCCACGGCCACATGGCGGCCATCGGCGCAAACGTAGGTGTCATAAAAGAACGCACCGCCGTCGAGCATGTTGTCGCCCCGGTGGTTGCTCCACTGACCTGCCGCCTTGAAGCCGTACATCATGGACGACAGCAAGGCTGCGCCATCGGTCATGGCCGCGTCGATCACCTGCCCCTGGCCCGAGCGCTGGGTTTCATGGAGCGCGGCCAAAATGCCCACAGCCAACAGCATGGCCCCACCGCCAAAGTCACCCACATAGTTGAGCGGGGGCACTGGGGCCTCGCCATCGCGGCCAATCGCGTGCAGCGCGCCGCTGATGGCGATGTAGTTGATGTCGTGTCCGGCGGCATGCGAGAGCGGCCCGTGTTGACCCCAGCCGGTCATGCGCCCATACACCAGCCGGGGCTGGCGGGCCAGGCACACGTCCGGCCCCAGACCCAAGCGTTCCATCACACCCGGGCGAAAGCCTTCGATCAGCACATCGGCTTGGGCCACCAGTGCCAGCACCTCCTGCACGGCTTGCGGGTCGCGCAGATCCAGGTTGAGCACGGTGCGGCTGCGGGCCAGCACATCCAAAGGGTCGGGGGCCACGCCCGGTCGGGCCACGCGCACCACATCGGCGCCCAGATCGGCCAGCACCATGGCGCAAAACGGTCCAGGGCCAAGCCCGGCCATCTCGATCACTTTCATGCCTGTCAAGGGTCCAGCCATGCATCCACCTCATGTACGCCTGAAAGCGCGTTGTGAGGATGATGGTGCCGCAGAGCTTGCGGCTGCACATCGTCTTTTCGGACGATGTCGTGCACGAGCAGGTCGGTCAATGGTGTGCTGTGGGAGCCCGCCCCAGGGCGATGGTTTGGGTCCAGCCGTGGTCTTTCGCGGCGAGGGCGCCGCTCCCACAGGGTCAGTTCAAGCCGCTTCTTTGTAGAAGAAACCGCCGTGCACGTTGCGCGGCGCCAGCGGGCCAACCGCCTGGCTGATCGCGCCGATGTGCTCGGGCGTGGTGCCGCAGCAACCGCCCACGATGTTGACCAGGCCTTCGGCGGCAAACTCGTGCAGCAGACGGCTGGTGACGTCTGGCGTTTCGTCAAAGCCGGTGTCGCTCATGGGGTTGGGCAAGCCCGCATTGGGGTAGCAGCTGATGAAGGTGTCGCCCGCGACTTTGTTCAGCTCCTGGATGTAGGGGCGCATCAACGTCGCGCCCAAAGCGCAGTTCAGGCCAATGGCCAAGGGCTGCGCGTGGCGCACGCTGTGCCAGAAAGCGGTGACGGTCTGACCACTCAAAATGCGGCCGGACGCATCGGTCACGGTGCCGCTGATGATGAGGGGCAGGCGCTGGCCGCTGGCTTCAAAGAATTCTTCAATAGCAAACAGCGCAGCCTTGGCGTTCAGCGTGTCAAAAATCGTCTCGACCAGCAGCACATCCGAGCCGCCTTCCACCAAAGCTTCAACCTGCTCGTAATAAGCGGCACGCAGCTCTTCAAAGGTCACGTTGCGGGCACCTGCGTCGTTCACGTCGGGGCTGATGCTGGCGGTCTTGGGCGTGGGGCCCAGGGCGCCGACCACAAAACGCGGCTTGTCGGGGGTGGAGAACTTGTCGCAAGCAGCGCGGGCCAGTTTGGCCGATTGCAGGTTCATCTCGCGGGCCAGGTGCTGCATGTCGTAGTCGGCCTGGGCTATTGTTGTCGCGCCAAAGGTGTTGGTCTCGATCAGGTCGGCCCCGGCGGAGAGATACCCTTCGTGGATGTCGCGGACCACGTCGGGGCGCGTGAGGCTCAGCAGCTCGTTGTTGCCCTTGATGTCTTTGGGGAAGTCCTTGAAACGCTCGCCCCGGTAGTCGGCCTCGGTCAGCTTGAAGCGCTGGATCATGGTGCCCATGGCGCCGTCGAGGATGGCGATGCGGGTTTTCAGGATCTCGGGCAGCGCTTGGGCGCGGGTGTAAACAGGGGCTTTCATGGCCCCTATTGTAAAAGTCCAGGCTTCAGGTCTTTTTCAGGCTTTTTGATAACGCTCAAAACCGGCGGCCCTGAGCTGGCAAGCCGGACACTGGCCGCAGCCATAACCCCAGTCGTGGCGCAGGGTGCGCTCGCCCAGGTAGCAGGTGTGGCTGTGCTCGACGATCAGGTCA